>CAXBJE010000015.1:0-16320 GCA_963975525.1 uncultured Owenweeksia sp.
GAGACCTACCAAAGAAGGCGCGCTGAAGGTGGCGGGCGTTACTATGACGACTACGAGTACTATGAAGATGAATGGTAGTCTAACCCCCAATTAGAACAAAAAAAAATCCCTCTCAGCCATGCCGAGAGGGATTTTTTAATTTTAGTACTTCTTCTTTTTCTTAAACTTAGAAGAAGATTTTTTTCCTCTTCCTCTATCAGAGCGATCACGGCCACCGCCACCACCTGAGCCGCCTCCGGCATCATCGCGGTTTACACGGATTTCGCGTCCGTCAAACTTTTTACCATTTAAGGATGAAATAACCCCATCTGATTTTTCGGCAACATCAAAAAACGCATGACGCTGATCTAAAGTAATTCTACCCACCTCATTACCACTAAGGCCAGTGTTGTCACAGATAAATCTTAAGAGACCTCCCTTGTTAAGTTGATCTACCACTCCAAGGTTAATAAAGTAGCGGTTCATGCCGGCTTCGTTGCCACGCGAGTCGCGCTCACGTCTTTCTCCACGGCCACCTCTTCGGCCTCCACGGTCATCATAGTTATCTCTGTCTCTGCTATTTCCTCGTGAACTGTCATTCAGGTCACTAAGAGAATTTTTCGCAGAAATGCGAGAAAGTTGACCGCTAATGAACTTGGCAATAAGCTCTTCTCTGCTAAAATTAATCAGCATTAAATTCGCTTCTCCCATCATTTCGGCAGTTACACCTATACTTATCTCCTGGTCGGCAAGCTTTTGAGCCCAATGCGAAATTCTGTTTTTGGCAATATCTTCAATTGCAGGAATCATTGCTTTTTCAAACCTGATTCCCAATTTGCTTTCCAAAAATTTCACTCTTCGCATTTCACCTTTAGTAATCAACGAAAGTGAAATACCTTTTTTACCGGCACGGGCTGTACGTCCGCTTCGGTGGGTATAATACTCGGCATCATCTGGCAAAGCAAAGTGTACCACGTGGGTAAGGTTGTTTACGTCAATACCACGTGCTGCTACGTCTGTAGCAATCATCAGTTGCACCGTTTTAGACTTAAACTTTCGCATCACATTGTCTCGCTGCGCCTGAGAAAGATCCCCATGTAAAGGCTCGGCTGCATAACCCGATTCTACCAATTCATCCGCTACTCTCTGAGTATCGCGCTTGGTACGGCAAAAAACAACACCGTACATCTCCGGATCAAAGTCCAACATTCTGCGTAAAGCCTCAATCTTATCTGAAGCTTTAATTACAGCATATTGATGCTCAATATTTTCATTTACCACTTGGCCTGAGTTAATTTTAACCTCGGCTGGGTTCGTCATGTAATTTTTTACAATATTTTTTATCTCCCTTGGCATGGTAGCCGAAAAAAGCCACGTAATTTTCTCTGCCGGAGCTTGTGCAAGAATGTAATCTAAGTCATCCTTAAAGCCCATGTTCAGCATTTCATCTGCCTCATCAAGGATGATATACTCCAACTGATTTAGTTTAACGGCACCTCTTTGACTAAGATCGATAAGGCGTCCTGGGGTTGCTACAATGACCTGCGCCCCTCTTCTTATTTCCGAAATCTGCCCTGAAATGCTCGCTCCACCAAAAACACAAACTACATTCAGTTTTCCAACATATTTAGAAAACTGCTCCAATTGCTTACCTATTTGCTGAGCCAATTCACGTGTTGGCGCAAGGATAAGAGCTTGAGTAGTCTTTTCTTCCGGTTCAATTAATTCAACAAGTGGTAACCCAAAAGCAGCGGTTTTTCCTGTACCTGTTTGTGCAAGACCAATAAAATCCTGTGGTTTAGAAAGAAGTAATGGAATTGCTTGTTTCTGGATGTCTGTGGGGTTCTCGAAGCCCAACTCACCGAGGGCCTTAAGAACTGGTTGTGAAAGCCCTAAGGCTTCAAAATTATTCAAATCTGTATTCTTAAAATTGGCCGCGAAGATACACTAAGTTTCAATGGCATTATTTACTGTGAATCAATTTACTATGGTAAGAAATTCAACAAATCCCTCCTAGCAAACTTTGAATTGAAAAATATGCAGTTGCCTAAACTGTTTATCTCAGAACATACTGGTGTGAACATTTATAGGCAATAATGACTTTAACTATTGAAACTATTTATAAACCAAATTAAATCACTTTACTATGCTACGATGGGTCATAATTTTTTTGGTGGTTGCATTAATTGCAGCCTTATTTGGGTTTGGAGGCATTGCGGCTGGAGCTGCTGGCATAGCCAAAATCATTTTCTTTATTTTCCTTGTGTTATTCGTAATCAGTTTGATTATGAAGCTTCTTCGATGAATTAGTTGAATAATCTAAAAGACGAGTTAATATTAGATAGCTTTGGGGCTGCATAACATGTAGCCCCATTTTTATTAATGATTCTTAAAATAGTCTTCTATACCTTAGCCTCGTTGGTTATTCTGGCTACTCTAATTCCTTTTATCAGGAAGGATCATTGGACCTTTCGAGTATTTGAATTTCCTCGATTGCAAAAGCTTGTGATTGTCATAATCACCATAATTTTAGGTCTCCCCCTATTACATGATAGTGTGGCAATACGAATTGTGCTGGGTCTCCTTGCAATTTCAGGTCTTTACCTTGCGTACCTTATTTTCCCATTTACACTATTTGCTTCAAAATCAGTTAAGACCGTCAAAAATCCTGAGAATGCAGTTAAGATTTTAATCTCCAATGTGTTTCAGGATAACACCCGATACGACAAGCTGGTGCAAAGAATTGAACGTGAGAACCCCGACATTATACTTCTATTGGAAACTGATTTGAAGTGGATGCACGAAGTTGCGGACTGCACAAAACAATACCCCTATAAAATTGAATATCCACAGGATAATACCTATGGCTTGTTGTTTTACTCCAAAATTGAAGTATTGGAGAAAGAAGTTCGCTTCTTAATAAAAAAGGAATACCCAAGCATTAAAGCAAAGCTAAAGTTACCATCTGGTGCTGAGTGCTTATTTTTTGGAGTTCATCCACCACCACCCTCCCCAACCGAAAAAACCTATTCTACTGATAGGGATCATGAACTCTGGCTAATTGCCAAAGAGGTTGAAAAGATAGATATGCCGATAATAGTTGCTGGAGATTTAAATGATGTGGCCTGGAGCTTTACTTCCGATCGGTTTTTAGAAATCTCGGAACTACTGGATCCCCGCAAGGGACGTGGTATTTATGCCACCTTTCATGCCAAAATCCCTTTTTTAAGATGGCCACTGGATCACTTGTTTTGCTCAAAACATTTTGGGCTCGTAAACATGCGCAGGCTAAAAGGTATCAATTCGGATCACTTCCCGGTTTTAATTGAGCTATCAGTGCCTTCCTCGCGCCAGCGATAAAAGGAAGCTAAAAAGAAATATACACCGTAGGAAACTGTACCAAAGGCTATAACTGTTAAAATCAACTTTCCAAAAGGTTGGCGAATCAGGTAATAAAACATGCTATCCTGCCCTTGAGCAAATGAACTGTTAGAGTAATAAATAGCCAGAGCAAACAATATCCCAAGGATGAGTAGGGTAAGTCCATAACCCAAGTACCCAAACAAACCTGTAAGCCTTGCCAAACGTGGGCTGTTATAATAAAATCCTCTACCTGTAAGCATAATGGTATATCTGCCGGTAAGGGCTAAATAAAATAATGACCCTGCGTTTACAATTAATGTAAGCGCCACAAACCCCACAACCCACTTACCCCAGGTGGTAAACAAAATTTCTTGAAAAACACTTCTATCGGTTGGGTTGTAATTAAAGTTTACGAAATACCAGTTGACAAGCTGGATTGCCGCGTGCCCGCCAAGTATCAAATAGAAAAGAAATGGCCCGAGCCATGTAATCCGTATAAAATAGCCTCTGATATTATCCTTATAACCCTCCACGTTGAAGGCCATCTGAAAAAACTTCCATAGTGAATAACAAAATAGCCCTGCTGCCATAAGTGCTGTAATAACGCGTCCCATCCATCCAAGGCTTATGGTGTACTTTACAATTTCAAAAAGACCAACAGGATCATCTTTAGGAATGTAAGTAGCCATAACGATGAGGCTGCCAAAAATGAAATACACTACACCTTTGGCAATAAGGCCAAGTTTGGCAACCTGTTTTAGCCACTCAGGATATTTATCCGCCATACAGTATTAAAAATGAGCCGGCAAAGGTGAACATAAACCAAAGCTTATAAAACCCTTGCCGGACATTGATTGGAGATAAAGTCAAACTCTGCCGGCCCTATAAAGTTTACGAGTATGATAAATGCCCACAACCCAAGGCACACTAAATACTATGGGCCATTTTACGTGATCAGACATTCCAAACCCACCAAACACAATGAAAATCACTACGAATAGAAAAGAAAACCCAAGGTGCTTTTTGAAATACGCCTTCTCCTCTAATACAACCAACGCTACCAAACTTGAGATGATTTGTTGGATGCCGAGTACAAACTCTACAATGGCGGCATAGAGAAAAATCTCAGGATCAAAAAGGCCCAATACAGCCATAAAACCGGCTGCTATCAGTAAAAATAAACTTGTGAAAAAATGGAATTTCATGGCTTAAGCTTTTAGATATCAATTGCTCTGATCTTCTTTGCGGGCAAGGTTTTATACAATTGATAAGTATGTACTATGGCAATGGGCCATGGAATAACAAAAACCACAGTGATTAAAAGTTCCTTGTTCATAGGCACACCGTAGCTCCCCATCGCCCAAAGAGCTAAATAGAACATGCAGATTAACAGGTGTACTAAAAACCAATTCCTTTTCATACCATATTTATAAAATGCATCGAGTGTTGAAATAAAATGAAACCAACCAAGTGCGAACTGTAGGCATAATATAATAAACCATAAGTCACTGGTGTAAAAACCTATGAGTGCCAAAGTCAGAGCAGCGATAAGCGATATGACGCTGGAATAATAAAAGAATTTCATAACACTAAGTTTTACTGGTAAATGGCTTTCGCTCTCTTATCATCAAGGTGCCTTCTCCTAAGCTTGTAAAAGATAAATATGTTACCAAAATGCATAGCTCCCAATATTAAGATGATAATACCCACTTTTTGGCTAAGCATTTCAATCATCTCTTTGGCATCGGTTATATAGCCACCAATGGCCAAGGTATATACGGCATATCCAATATTGATAAGATAAAAGCCAACCAGAAGTAATTGATTAATGCTTTCTGCAAGAGCATGATTTTGCTCAAAAATGTCGAGAAGAAAGACTTTGCCATTTTTAAACAGTTTGTGACCAACCCAGGCTGTAAGAGCCACTGTTACCGGTAAATAGATGAGATAACTTGTTACGTGATAGTCCATGATGTTGAATTTATATATTAGTTATTATATTTTCAATAATTATTGAAAGTTTGAATCAAAAAAATATCAGCTAATTAAACTGATCAATTTTTTCTTCCACCAACTTGGCTCTGAATCTCCAAACTTTGAAAGTATATCGTTTATCTGCTTAGTCATTTGCAGCATGTCAAGGGTTACTTTTCTTAATTCTTGCTCCTTAGCTCCACTTCCCTCCACCTTTGAAAGCTCATCAAACATGGCTACCACGGGGCTTACCTCTCTTCTTTGTCTTTCCTTCGCTATTCTGCGTGCCACAGTAAAACTGTCTTTTATCGCAATAAAAAATTCCTTCCTGTCACCTTTTACATAAACCTTCTGCACCAGCGCCCAATCTATCAGTGCCCTTATATTCATATTTGCGTTTCCTCGAGAAATCTGCAACTCCTCCATCACATCATCTGTACTCAGTGCTTCCGGGCTAAGCAGTAATAAGGCATGTATTTGTGCCATGGTTCTGTTTATACCCCATTGGGTGGCAAGGTTTCCCCAGGTTTGTATAAACTCATCTTTGGCTTCTTCGTATTGCATGGGTCAAATGTACAAATGTTTTCTAACTTTCAAAATATTTTGAAAGTTTAATTCCAAACTCAATTTTACCTTTGAACTTTCAAAGCGCATTTATGGATGTAAAACAACTTTTACTTAGTGAACATAGCCGTGAGCAATCAGGACGTGTTATGGAACAGGTAATTAATAATCCGAACCTCATTGGTGAGCTTATTAGGTATACCAACTCTGGTGATCTTGTATTGGCACAACGTGCGGCATGGCCCTTGGGCTTGCTAGGCACTTTACATTCCCATCTTTTTACCCCCTACGTAAAAGAACTTATTGAATGTTTGGAAAACCCGATTCATCCGGCCATTAGCCGAAACGCTTACAGGGTGCTACAGTTTGTTAATGTGCCGGAGGAGCATGAGGGAAAACTATTTGAACTATGTGCCCGGGATTTATCAAACCCTAAAAATCCTGTAGCCATAAAGGTATTTTGTATGACTGTGGCATTTAATATTTGCCAAAAATATCCCGATCTTAAACCAGAATTGAAATTGTTGATTGAGGCTGGTTTGGAACACTCCACTGCCGGTTATCGTTCCAGATCTAGAAAATTGCTAAAACAACTTTAATCAAAACGGCTCTTTTTCTTTGGAGCTGGTGGAGTTTCATTTTTAGCTGGACGAGGAACTGCCGAGCCCTTTTTGGTAAAGTAATAGCGCAGACCAACACCCACATACCATTTAGATAATCCTACACTCTGATTCTCAGCTGAAATTTCCTCAAAAGTATTATAGATTTTAGGTTCATGTAAATAGCTTAACATATAGGAGCCCGTTGCATTGATGGCAAAATTCCGATCTAATGAATACTCCACTCCAAGCCTAAATTCAAAAGCCAGGGTTTGCCCCCAAATTTTCTGAAAAAGGCTGTCTATGCTGGTTGTGTTCTCGTAATCAAGAATACCCGTTGAAACTCCCGGATTAATTGAAAATGACTTACCTACCTCAAAATGAGGGTCTATCCTTAGAGAAAAATACTGTTGCCGAATTACCCCAGAGAGTCTACCATTAAGAGTGCGCTGGGAGCCATTAGAGTAGAGATAAGTTAAAAAAAGTGCATCCTTTGTGGTTGAAGAGGCCTTTAAATAAGAATAGCTGAAACCAATGTCAATAAAGTCACCCCAATTATACAGAACGGAAAAATCGGCCCTCGGGCCCTCACCCATCTTTTTATAAAAATCGTTAATTGGGTTTGGAATAGAATCCGGAACAGATTGTAAATCCCAGTAATATCCTATTCGGGCTTCGATAGAAAATAACCTTTTCTCTTTAGGAAATTCAAGAAACTCCAATCCTTCCTGGCCTTTGGCAGTAAAGCTTACAAAAAGAATAAATGCAATTAGGCCAAATTTGTTACTAAGCATAGTTTACAGACCAGTTTTTACGTGCAAGAGGCCAAATATAGTTAAGTGATAAATTCTGACATTTCGCCCTATCCAATTACACTGTAAACCAAATACAGTGCTATGCAAACGTAAATAACCCAAAATGGCCTGATGCTCTCGGGATCGGATCCATACAAAGCTTTGGTGAGTTTAAACATGAAATTCCGGTTTTTGGCTACCCAATTATAGGCCTTGTCACTTAGTTTTTGAAACCACTTTTTATTTTGATACCAATTATCTAAAAATGCCCATTTGCTGCCGTAGGTAAATGTTCTATATGCCGAGCGGGGGCCACTGTAAACCATACCATCTGTCTCAAAGAGTCTGCTGGCTTGTTTAAAATGTTTAACATCAATATCACCAAAATCAGCAGCCGCATCCTGAAATGGGCGGTATTCCACCTTGTCCTTGGTTATCTTCTTCCATCGGGTGGTCCAATATCTGCAAAAGCCACAATGGCCATCCCAAACCATTACTGGTTTCTTTCTAGGAGGAAATTGGGTTTGATTTATTTTTTCGAACATGGCAAAAGCTAAAACCAGGAAAATTACTTTAAAGCACTAAAAACAGAGCCGGCACAAATGTAATTGTACCGGCTCCATTGAATATGATTAAAAATAAAGATTACTAAATACTGTTGATGGCATCTTTAACAGGAGTATTGCCATCTACCAGTTCTATAACCTTCTTATAGGTGTTTCTTTTATCCAATGCGTCAACAATTGCGTTGGCCAGGTTATCTCTACTGGTATCTGTTGAGTCATAATCATCAAGACTTTGACCTGCCTTTATGCTGCCCTTGCCTGCCTCGTCTGTTAATCTACCTGGGCGGAAAATAGTATAGTCCAGTGCGCTGTGTACCAAATGCTGATCCGCCTCGGATTTTGCCACAAAATAATGGCGCATATCATCTGGCATATCGCTGGCGTTATTTGCTCCTAAAGCACTCACCATAAGGTAGCGAGGTACTTTATGCTTCACAGCCTCATCAATTGTTTTTCGTGCGCCTTGCAAATCAATCGCTATAGTTTTATCCTGGCCGGTGTTACCTCCACTTCCTGCTGTAAATATCACAGCATCTAAATTACTCTCAAATGCATGGCTAATATCCTTTTCCAAATCAGCTATCACCACCTTTGCACCTTTAGATTCCAGCGCTGAGCGCTGACTTTCACTTCTTATCATTGCAATCGGCTGATGATTATGAGATGCTAATTTTTTGACTACCCGCTGGCCTACTTTTCCGTTCGCTCCTATTACTAATACTTTCATTTTAAATATTTTAATTAAAAAAAACCACGCGATTTGCGTGGTTATATATTATTAGTGGTTATCTACAAGGAGTCCTTCACTAAATCCTCATCAGAATCCTTGTATTTATCTTCCATCGTTTCCACATCGGTATTATCCTCCTTTGTGGGGTTCACTCCTTCATCCACATGATCTGAGGTTTTATCTGAATTGTTTACATCAGCAGCGTCCTCTGGTGTATTACAAGCAACTGCAGTAGCCAAAAGGAAAGCCGATATGAAATATCCTATGGTTTTCATGACAATACTATTTTCTGTCTTTCAATTCAATATCTCCGCTTAGCTCACCATCAACATTTCCTTCTTCATCGGCCTTTACATCAATTTTAATTGAGTTTCCTTCGTCTTCCGAGGTTGTTTGCTCTTCTGTACCTCCACTAAGGTCAATAGTTTCGGTTTGCTCCTCCGCTTGATTACACGCGGCTAAACCAAATGTTAGTAATGCCGCAAATCCAAATGCTTTTAAAAGTTTCATAATCGTGGGTTTTTATTTATTCTATTCAAACCATAACCGCATCCAATTGTTCAACCGGTATTTTATGTACAATGAGATGATAAAATCTAAAACAAAAAAAATCCCCTACTGCAGTAGAGGATTTTTGATTTTAATAATGCCTGGATAATTTTTTATCCCACATGCATGTATTTTCTAACTTCCTGGTCAAATTCCTTGTCTTTCAGAATTTTTCCTTTACTAATTTTTAACGTTTGTCCTTCGTTTTGTAGAAAATGACGAACAATATTCGCCACATCCACAATGGATTGCGTGTGTTTCATGCTTGAGTAGAGTTTTAGAGTGAGTCAAAAGTTTCAAACCAAATCACCGAAATAAATCTGATTTACACAAACTTAGCTTCATTTAAGCTTGGTGATGTTCTTCACCTGCTGCGTAATTTTTTCCTGATTATCATTCAGTTCTCGGGCAGTAATGGGATGAATCTCGGAAGCCTCCCGGAGATACTTCCGGACGGATACCGCGATTTGCACCGCGTGAGTTAAGTTGTTCATTATGTTTCATGTAATGTTAGAGTGGAGCGAAAATGCCAATAATTTTTGAGATATCAACTATCCTTAAGCCTCATAACTCACAGTAAACCAATACTTATCGACACAATTTGGCAAATTAAAACCCCAGGCTTCAGATTAAGTAATATTGGATGTGTTGAAATTTAGTTTCTCTTTAATTCTGTAAACTATCCTGTTACAGAATTAAGGTGCTAAATGCACTTAACTTCACTTACGAAAAAGTGATAGTGTTGGATTTGTTAAAAAAAGTTTTGACTTTTTCATCAAAGATTTTAAATCACCAGCCTAAAAACTACAAATCAACGTATTAACCCGATCTATAAAACACAAAAGAGCCTCCAAAACTTTGGTTTTGGAGGCTCTTTCTATCTTTTTTGCAAAAATCTCAAAATTACATCGGGAAGGTTTGAAGTGCCTTATTATAAGCGCTTTCAAACGCCAGCATATTTAAGTTTTTTCCTTGTCCATGTTCCTGTGCAAACGATAATAGTTTTTCGGTTGGCATATTACCCACCAAATCATCTGCGGCCATTGGGCAGCCTCCAAACCCTTTAATAGCTCCATCAAATCTGCGGCAACCACTATTATAAGCTGCCTCAATCTTTTCTCTCCAGGTTTGCGGGGTTGTATGCAGGTGGGCTCCAAATTCCACATTAGTCAATGCAGGAATTAAGTTGGAAAACAAATAGTTTATAGACTCTGGATTTGAAGTGCCTACTGTATCCGATAAGGAAAGAATCTTTACGCCTTTATCTGCCAGGCGAGAACTCCAGTCTTCAACTATATTCACGTTCCATTCCTCCCCATAGGGGTTTCCAAATCCCATGGAAATGTAAACCACCAGCTCCTTGTTATGCTTATCACAAAGTTCAACAAGCTCCTGAACCAAAGCCTCAGACTCCACAATAGTTTTGTTTGTGTTCCGCAGCTGAAACTCTTCAGAAACGGAGAACGGATAGCCTAAATATGTTACCTGCTCAAACTGTACTGCCTCCTCTCCCCCACGCTGGTTGGCCACTATAGTCAGTAGTTTTGATTTTGTTGTGGACATATCCAAACTATTCAAAACCTCAGCTGTATCTCTCAATTGCGGGATGGCCTTTGGAGATACAAAGCTCCCGGCATCCAGAGTATCAAAGCCCACTTTCAGCAGAAATTTGAGATACTCAATCTTCTTGGCGGTGGGTATAAAATCGTGGATGCCCTGCATGGCATCACGAGGGCACTCCACAATTTTTAATGTTTCTGCTTGTGTCAATTGTAAAGTAATTTGGCGCAAGTTAAGAAGTATGCCTTCCTGATTTCATGCGCCATTTTGATGTTCTTAATCTTTTAATGGAATCCTCTTTAAGGCTTCTTGCAAATAACCCCAAAACTTTTGAACGGACTTAATATTTACCCTTTCGTCAGGAGAATGTGCTCCACGAATAGTGGGCCCAAAAGAAATCATTTCCAGATGTGGATAGTGTTGCCCCAACAGACCACACTCTAAACCAGCATGGCAAGCCAATACCTTAGGCTCTTCATTAAAAAGCTCTTTATAGAGTGCTTTCATCATTCCCAGCATTCGGGCATTTGGATCCAGTTTCCAACCCGGATATGAACCTGAGTGGTTTACTTCTGCGCCAAGCATATGAAATGGTGCAGCCACGGAATGTGCCAAATCCCATTTTCCTGATTCCCTATCACTACGCGTTAAACATTTAGCCTGGGCTTTGCCGTTTTTCACTTCCACACGGGCAAGGTTATTAGAGCTTTCCACCAGGTCATCAACATCGGGGCTCATGCGCTTAACTCCATCGTGGCAAGCCTGAATTGCTAAAATCAACTTTTGCTGATCCGCCAATGCCATGGCTTGATTATCATTTACTGATGAATCTGTAAACTTTACCTGTACAGCAGGGTCTGTGGTTGCAAATTCAAGTTGAATTTCCTTTGTCAAAACTTCCCAATGCGCCTTAAGGTCATTCAATTTTTGCTGTGGCACCAATGCAACAGCAGTTGACTCTCGTGGAATAGCATTTCGTAAACTACCGCCATCAATACTCACTATGCGAAGGCCAAAGTCCTTGTCAGCTCCCCAAATGAAACGGTTCATTATTTTATTGGCGTTACCACGACCTTTGATAATATCCATACCAGAGTGGCCACCACTAAGCCCGCTTACCGAAATCTGAAGTGCCTTATAATCTCCATCAAATTTTTCCTGTGTATAGCTCCACTTAATGTCTGTATCAACACCTCCGGCACAGCCAATGCTCAATTCGTCATCTTCCTCCGTATCCAGATTTAAAAGAATTTCACCTTTTAACCATCCTGGTTTAAGGTTTTGAGCACCTGTCATTCCTGCCTCTTCGTCCACCGTAAAAAGGGCCTCAATGGCCGGATGAGCAACATCAGTTGAAGATAGAACAGCCATTATTGCTGCTACTCCCATTCCATTATCCGCGCCAAGCGTTGTGCCCTCGGCTTTTACCCATTCACCATCAATATAGGTTCTTATGCCCTCCTCTTCAAAATCAAATACGGTGTCTGAGTTTTTTTGGTGAACCATATCCAAATGAGCCTGCATCACAACCATTTTGCGATTTTCCATTCCGGGTGAGGCCGGTTTAGTGATTAGCAAATTTCCTGTTTCGTCTTTCTCGCAAGGCAGATTAAGGCTTTTTGCAAACGATTCCATAAAAGCTATAACCCGCTCTTCTCTCTTTGAAGGACGAGGTACTGCATTTAAATCTTCAAAATGCTTCCAAACCGAAGTTGGCTCTAATTGTCTTGTTTCAACACTCATTGTACTGTACTTATTTTGATTCTACTTATCTCCTAAAATAATAGGTAAACCATCTTTACCACTGCCAATAATCACTGTTTTTGCATTAGAGGACTTTGCCAGGCTCAAAGTGGCTTCTATCCCTTTCTCCTGAAGGATTTTATCCGTTAAAGAAGAACTGATAATGCGGTTAGCAGTTGCTTTACCCTCAGCCTCAATTTCCTGGCGCTGGGCTTCCTTTCGGGCTTGCTGCAGCTTAAACTCATACTCCAATGATGCCTGCTCCTGCTCCAGTTTACGCTCAATAGCGGCCTTAAGATTTGGAGGTAGTTTTACTTCGCGGATCAAAACCACATCTAACAATATGTTCTTGTCTTTTAAAGCCGTGGCCGTTCGCTGAAAAATCTCATCCTGAATTGCCTCGCGTTTTGAAGAGTATAATTCCTCAGGCAAATATTTACCAATTACCTCTCTGGTGGCCGAGCGAATTTCAGGAACAATGATTTCCTCATGAAACTCAAAGCCCACTTCATCATGTAAATAACCAATTCTGTTGGCTACAGGGCGGTAACGGTAAGAAAGCTCGGTGTCTATAGTCAGTCCATTTTTAGAAAGAGCGGTCATTACACCCTGATCATCCTTATAGCGTACATTGTAAACAAATACGTCATCCCACGGCCACTTTATATGAAAGCCTTGGTCGTATGTGTTGTCCTTATCCAGACCACCTTGAAATTTTCTGAAAATCACCCCTTTCTCACCAGAGTTTATAGTGTAGGTAAAGGAGTTCCATGCCAGCACCATTCCAATTAATACCACAAAAGCCACTACAATTAGGGCTGTTCTACGTTGGTTCATCTTATTATAATTTGATTAATAGTTTCCGAA
Source organism: uncultured Owenweeksia sp. (assembly GCA_963975525.1). GTDB lineage: Bacteria > Bacteroidota > Bacteroidia > Flavobacteriales > Schleiferiaceae > Owenweeksia. The sequence goes on from CAXBJE010000015.1 coordinate 13,289, forward strand.
ATATTTTCTGAAGCCCCACTCCAGGGCCAGCAACACGAGGAAGATAGCGAATATCCATCGTTTGTTAATAAGGCTTGAGGTACTGGTTTCCAGTATCTGTATGCTTTTGGCCTCAGTATTTGCCAGCAAATCCTGCTTAAGTTTCTCCAGTTGGTCCGCCTTAAAAAACCTGCCACCGCTTTCGCGGGAAAGGCCTCTTAATAACTGATGACGAGCCACAAGATCTGTTTCTTCCAAAAGGCTCTTCTCCACCACAAAACTTCCTGACTGATTGAAAGTTTCATCACCTAGCGTAACGGATGATTTATAGGTATAAACTCCGGCAGACAGTTTACCGGCATTTAGCCTGTAGGTGTTCTGTGCTTTTGAAAAGCTGAAATCAAAACTCTGATTTTGCTCGTCTGTAAAAGTTACTTTCAAATCCGGCTCATTGGTTAATTCCAATGATGGATTGTAAAGTCGGGCTTCCGCCCTAATGGGTTCTGTTTGGTCAAATCGGCCGGCTATGTCAATTACAAATCTTCTCTCCTGCTTGCTTGTGGTAAGAAATTGCACCGACTTATACACCAATGCATCAAAGCGTGCAAAACTCTTTTGCTGGCGATAATCTTCTATCCTCCACCTCCATATGCCTGTTCCTAACGTAAACGCCTTTCTTACATTGGCATCCTGAGTATAAAACCATGCAGGATCAGTAGTAACCACACGGCCTACCTTTTTACTAAACAAAGGATAAATGGAAGTACCAACCTCCGCCTTGCCAAAAGGACTCCAAAGTGGCGGCAAATCCGCAGTAAAGGCAATTTCATCTTCACTTAAAGTGAAAAGATTAAAACCATTATTGATGTTGGCCTGTACCTCTTCAAAACTATTGCTGCCGCTAGTTACATCGCCATATTTATTAAGTTCTGCCAATGGTGTGGCTGGTCCCTGAAATATCCAAACCGCATTTTTTCCAGATGCATATTTCTCCAGCAAAGCCGCATTTGGATCATGCAGAATATATAAATCGGCCTTGGTGGAAGCATCGGGCAAATCGGTAGAAATAAAGCTCTCCACTTCATATTTCTCCACAGAGTTTAAAGCATTGGCCAAAGCCGCCATATCGGGATGCGGACCAGTTCCAATTATATAAACCTTCTTGCGGTTGTTTAATACATCTACAGTAAAGCTCCTTGTATTATTCTGAAGGTTTTCCTCATCTCCTACAGGCGTTACGTTAACAATATAGCGCTGAAGGCCTACCTTCTCTGCCTTAATAAAAAGGTCAATTCGCTCAAAGTAATCTCTACCAGTTATTGCCTTGTTTTGGCTGTAAAGTTTTTTACCTGAATTATCAGAAACGGAGACCGTATAGTTACCTCCCTCAAGCTCACGTGCCTTCAGGTAAATTTCTACAGGGAAATTATTGTTAAGATAACTAACGTTGTTGTGAACCACCCTGTCTATTAAGATGTCTGCGCTACTGGTGGTATCACCAAACCCCATAGTGAATAAGGGGTATGTGCTATTTTGAGCTGCATAAGCTGGATTATTACCGGTATTGGAAATACCATCGCTCAGTATTATCACCGCACCCACATTTTGATTGTAAAAGCGCTCCTGTACCCCGCTTAAGGCTTCATATAGATTTGTAGATGGTGCATTAAAACTATCGGAAGAAGCGGTAAGAGATTTTCCAAAATCCAGTTTTTCAATGGGGTAGCGTTCTTCCAGGTCATTCAATATACTCTCATCGTTCAATATTGACTTTACCTTTTGGCTATCATTACCCAGCACCATAGAGCGCGAGTGATCCTCCATCCAAACAAGTATGGGTTTTTCCTCTTTCCTTTCGGAAGATTTTAAGAGTGGTGACAAAAGCAAAATCCCGATAAGGAAAAAAATAAGGAAGCGTAAACCGGCAAGAAATGCCCGCTGGCCCTTAGTAAAACTCTTGCCCTTAAAATAAAGAAGCCAAGTGGCCAAAACCGATAATAGGATAATCGGCACTAGCCACAGGGCTGAATTTTCAAGGATTATTTGCATTTAGTGAATAGGGAATTGTGTGCTTCGACTATCGCTCAGCATGACAAGCATATAGGTACAGTAACAGAGAAAAGATGGTAATATTTTTAGGTTAACATCCCACCATCCACATTAAGTACCTGGCCGGTAACATAAGCGCTTAGATCAGACCCAAGGAAAAGACAGGCATTAGCAACATCTTCTGGAGTTCCACCTCTTTTTAAAGGAATGGCATCTCTCCAACCTTGTACGGTGGCCGCATCCAGTTTACCTGTCATTTCGGTTTCAATAAACCCGGGTGCAATGGCATTGCAACGAATGTTACGAGAACCCAGCTCCAAAGCGATTGATTTGCTAAAACCAATAATACCAGCCTTAGAAGCTGCATAATTAGATTGGCCAGCATTACCCTTTACACCTACTACAGAACTAATATTGATGATGGAGCCACTGCGCTGCTTAAGCATAGTTCGCTGTACGCATTTGGTAAGGTTAAACACCGATTTAAGGTTTATCTGCACTACTTTATCAAAATCCTCTTCGCTCATGCGCATCAAAAGATTATCGCGAGTAACACCTGCGTTGTTTACCACAATATCAATGCTTCCAAACTCCTCCAATACATTATTGGCCAGCTCTTCTGCACTTGCGTAAACCGAGGCATCACTTTTATAACCCTTTACTTTTACGCCTGTTCCACTAAGCTCCTTTTCAAAAGCTTCTGCTGCTTCAACAGATGATAGGTAAGTAAAGGCGATGTTGGCGCCATGTTTTGCAAAAACTTCAGCTATACCTTTACCTATGCCCTTTGATGCTCCGGTAATAATCGCTGTCTTTCCTTCCAGTAATTTCATATAGTCAGTTAAATTTTGTCAAAGATAGAATTCTGTCTTACACCCCCACGCCTCAATAAATAAACCCTGCTTTATCAAAATGAAATTATTTTTTTCCTCCAAGCCAACCATCATGCCTCATTTGTGTGTCATTAATGTATATTAAACCCAAAACACTAAAAATGCGAAAAC
>CAXBJE010000016.1:0-16129 GCA_963975525.1 uncultured Owenweeksia sp.
GATTATTTCTCCATTAACAGGGGCTTTATCAAGATACTCACCTGAGGCATAAATTTCCTTAACACTTTCAATATCCCCGTCTGGGCCATCCCTCCGGGTTACTTCTATTTTTAAGCCATACTCATTTTTAGGGCGATAGGTGGTGTGGTAGTTGGTTGATTCGTAATCGGGGCCTAACCACTCTGTAAGGGTTGTGGCATCGATATCTTTACCTATCCATTCTGTTACATTTTCAGTTTGAGCAGGGCAAATGAAATAAAAAACAAGAGCCACTAGGACTAAGCTAAGTTTTGATAAATTCATGGGTATAAAGATTTGGGGTACTCAAATTTAGCGAAAATGAGAGTTCATCCAGTCTAAAACCAGAATGAATTGATTACCCTCGTCCTCTTTGTCTTACTACCTCATAAAGTAAAGCTCCGGCAGCCACAGAAACATTTAGGGAACCTATTTTTCCTTTCATAGGCAGTTTTACTGATGCAGTACACATTTCCAAATAAGCAGGCGAAACGCCATCTTCCTCTGATCCCATAATAATACAAGCCGGACCGCTAAGGTCAGTGTCATAAAGTAGAGTGTCTGTTTTTTCAGTGCAGGCAATCATCTTAAGGCCACTGTTTTTTAGGAAGGCGATAGTGTCTTTCAGTTTCTCTTCGCGGCAAACGGCAATGTGATTTAGTGCTCCTGCCGAAGTTTTTAAGGCATCAAAGTTTACAGGAGCACTACCACGAGTGGGTACCACCACGGCATGCACTCCTGTACATTCTGCCGTGCGGCAAATGGCTCCAAAGTTTCTTACGTCAGTAACTCTATCCAGCATAAGTATTAATGGGTCCTCACCATTTTCAAAACAGCGGGTCACAATCTCTTCAATATTAGAGAAGGTAACGGAAGAGGTAAAGGCTATTACTCCCTGGTGGTTTTTTCTGGTAATCCTGTTGAGTTTTTCAACAGGTACGTGCTTATATGGGGTTTTGTATTTCAGGATTACCGGCCATAGCTCCTGAAAAGTCTGGCTCTTCAGTCCCTTTTGTATCAATATGGTATCGATTTCCTTTCCGGCTTCTATAGCCTCTAATACGGGTCTAGTACCAATAAGGAGGTCCTTGCCTGTATTGGCCTTGCTGTTGTTCATCCTGCTCTCTTTTTATGTCTTTTGAATTGTAGATGTGGCCATTTCTCCAGGCCTCAATAGCTTGCCCCCAGCCATATCGATAACTGTTCAGGCGCTCCATGGCATAATCATTATCGGTAAAGGGGTTATTTACTTTGGCGAAAACGAAATAGTAAGACAGAGAGGAATTTTCATCTCCATAAATCCAGTTTTCTCCTTCTGATGAGCGGTAAACCCTGTTGGGAGGCCCATAGATTACATAGATAATTCCGCGGTCGGTTTTCCATCCTTCAAGGTAACTGCTAAAGAAAATATTGGCTTCTTGTACCCTGTTGTAATAAGCTTCTAGCAATATTTTAGAACGCTCCACGCTGCCGGTTCGGTTTAGCCAAAAATCATCAACCAGTTTTTTTAACTCAGCCGGACTATTAAATGCGGCACTAAGATCGTCATATTCTCGCCTGGTGGTAAGGTATCTTAGAGGTGGACCCAAGTGCGTGCGTTTAGCCACAAAAGGAAATTGGTTGTAAAAGGAGTAAACGGTATAGCCTAGCCACTGTGTAGTGTCCGTTCTAAAGTGGTAAAAGCCATTTTGAGTAAACATCATACTCTCCCCGGCATTTACCATAAATGTAGTATCGGGTTCAAGCTCAAAGGATTCCTCACCGCCAGATGAATAGGGAGGGAGGGCTACTGGAAAATCTCGCCTATAGTAGCTTACAAAGTATTGGGCTACAGGTTTAGTTGAATGTTTTAATAAAAAGGGAACATTTGTAGGTACATGATTTTTGTAGATGGGATTTCCGGATGTATCGGTCATCAAAAAGTAGTCACCTACCAAATCTGAGCTTTTATCAATTCGTATAAAGTTTTCAAACTCTACCTGGCGGTTTTTATCCGTCATGGTAAGCTTAAGTACATATCTTAAATCTTCAGTGTAAAGGGATGTATTTAAATCAAAATAACCTGTAATGGCCTTTACAGGAGGAGTTGTAGCCTGATCTTTTATGCTTACCATACCACTATCAAGCTGCGTGGTAATTTCAAAACTCGGTGCCAAACTATAGCCGATTGTAAAATTAGCTTTGTACACTGTTTCCTCCGGTTCGCGCATGTACAGTAAATCAGCGCTGTTAATACGGTAGAAAATGCGTGTATGATCTTTATCAATGTGATGAACTACAAACTCAGGCCTGGGTGCAAGGTCTTTAGTGTTATATACATAGCCTACATCACTTTTTTGGAAGCCTGTTTTGGAGGTGCATCCTGCAAAGAGCAGAATGATTACAACTCCTAAGAGAATAAAATTGACCGAGCTATTTTGTAAAGTTTTCTTCATGTACCAAAACGCGGATTAGATATAAGTAGCCGCTGCTTCAATTGAAGCAAAATTAACCAATTTTAGTCGCGGGCTTTTGCCTAATTACTTTAGGCAAAACGATGGTTATTGGCGAAAAGTGTATCAGCCTTTTGTACTAAAACCTATTGGTGTACCCGAAATGAATTTTAGAGGTTCTTAGGTCAAACGGATTTTGATCATCCTTACCCAATGCATAAAACAGTGAAAATATACCGGCTCTGGTTTGAAAGTTTATCCCCGCGCCTATTCCTGTAAAAAAGGTTGAGGAGAATTGTTCTCCCGCATTGTTTTCCACATAAGCCAAATCTGAAAACAAGGTGAGATAATCATAAGTGCCAATCATATAGCGGTACTCAATAGTGCCAATGCCGTAGCGAGATGCATAAATACTTTGCTCATTAAACCCACGCATGGTTTTAAGCCCACCAATCCTGTAAAGCTCATTAGTAAAAAGCTGCCCACCAAAAAGCGCCTCACTTTTTAAGCCTAGTTTTAAGATATGTCTTGGGAAAAGCGAGATCCATTGATCTGCAAATACCTGCCATCCATATTGATCCTGATTGGCGTTTTGGCTTTTTCGTTTTCCCGTAAGGCCATAACCGATAAGCCTAAAGCCCTTGGTAGGTACAATTATCCGGTTGGTTTTTCTCAACTCTAAGCCCAACTTGTAAGTTGTAGTGTTAAATGATTTAAATGAAGTGAGACTCTCGGAGTTGAGGAGCACGTTGGAGGATCGGTAGCTTACCCCACCACTTACAAAACTTCCGCTTTCCAGCAGATATTTCAATAGTCCTTGAGCATCAGAGTTTACAAAGGTGCTGTCTTGCCTAAATATGCCCAGGTTGGCCTGCAACCAAATAGGTGTTTTTACGAGGTAAGGAATTTCAAAATCAAGGTTAAAGGCCTGTACGCTTTCATCGGGCCTGCGCCATCGTATGCTTATGTCTTCTCCCTTTTTAAAGAGGTGTAGTAAACGTAGGTTGATATCTCCATTAAATATTACTTGCCCATTTTTCTCGGTGTTTAGCCCTATTACCCCATCAATCTGATTGCTTTTTACTTCTTCCACATATAGGTACAGAACTGTTTTTGATTTTGTGAAGGCCACGGCAGGGGGGCGGGACATTTTCAGGTATTCAATTTGATCGGTGTAGGTTAAAATATCCTTCAGATATTTTTCCTGATAAAGCATTCCCTTTTTGTATTTAAGATCGTACTTCAGTACATTTTTTGAAAATCTATCGAAGCCTTTAATCACAAGGCTGTCTATAGTAACCAAAGGGCCGGGTTCTATTTTTAGCGTAATAATTAGAGAGTCATTTACGAGGTCATGTTTTGTGGCGGTAAGTGTGGTAAACGGGTAACCATGGTTCTCCAGATAATAGAGGTATCGGTTTACTGTTTTCTTGAAGTTTACACTGTCCAAAGGTCCATTTACAGGTTTAAGCTTATCAGTTAGGGGCAATGCAAAGTCCTTTGGCGTAATCAAATTTATTTTACCTGAAAATGTTTGTGGGCCAGGGTTTATAGAAAGTGTGAACGTGGAGTCTTTCTTTAATAGAGTGGCCTTTGAAAGTAGATAGCCCTTAGAGAATAGTAAGGTTTTAATGCTGGTGATTCTGTTTTGTAAATCAACAGAATCTTCAACAGGTCCTTCAAATTTTTGAATCTGCTGCTTGGCTGTAATGACTGGATCGGAATGAAAATGAATGGCTAAATAATCCTGCCCGTGGCAGAATAAGCCCGTGGAAAGCAAGAGAAATAGTAAACAGGATTTTATTAGAGCTCCCAATCTATAGGTGTCAATTTGTGTTTTTGCAAAATCTCGTTGGTTCTCGAAAATGGTTTGCTTCCAAAAAAACCATTTCTAGCGGCAAAAGGTGATGGATGAACGGATTCTATGATGTGATGTTTTGAGGTGTCAATCAAAAGTTTTTTTCCGCGGGCATAATTCCCCCAAAGAATGAAAACCAAATTGTTCCTTTCTTTTGATAATGCCCGGATTGCGGCATCCGTAAAAATCTCCCAACCTTGATTTCTGTGTGAGCCCGGCTGGCCATCCCTTACGGTAAGTACCGCGTTTAGCATTAGTACACCATTTTTTGCCCATGGGGTTAAATCTCCATGTTCAGCAGGCGTTAAGGCCAAGTCTGACTCCAGCTCTTTATAAATATTTTGAAGTGAAGGAGGTACCCTTACACCTTTAGCAACAGAAAAGCTCAGGCCATTGGCCTGACCGGGTCCGTGGTAGGGATCCTGACCTATTACTACAACTTTTACCTTATTAAAAGGAGTGGCATCAAACGCGGCAAATATTTTTTGACCTGGGGGGTAAATTTTATACGCTGACTTTTCGTTTTGCAAAAAAAACTTAAGTCTATTGAAGTAATCTTTTTTGAATTCGGCAGACAACGCTTCAAGCCATGTGGAGTCTAATTGAGGAGTAATGTCACTCATCTAAGAATAAAATGCTTTATTTATTGTTTAATAATTGAAATTGATTGCGGCAAATGGTCAATGGCAAATTAAGTAACTTTGCTGTTCATTGGTCGGAAACAACTAATTTTTAATAATGAAAAAAGTAATTGCAATCTTAGCGCTTGGCGCAATCGGAGTATTGGCTCAATCTTGTGGCGCTGGCGAAAAGTGCCCTGCATATTCACAAAATGATGTAGAGCAGGGAGATCAAAGGAGCTAATGGATTTTATTGAACTTAGGGAGAAAACTCAACTCAACAATATTATTGAAGATTCAAACAGCCTCCCTATGGGGGCTTTGATATTTAAGCACAGCACCAGATGTTCCATTAGCAGGATGGTGTTGGATCGGTTTAGAAGAGAGTGGAATGTACCTGCTGATGACATGTCGGTATATTATCTTGATTTAATAAGTTTTAGGTCACTCTCCAATGAAATTAGCGAAAAGTTTGGGGTGATTCATGAATCTCCCCAAGTGTTATTAATAAAGGGTGGCAGAAGTGTTTATGATGCTTCGCACAATATGATTTCTCCCCGGTTAATACAACAAGAGGCCCTCAATGGTTAAAAAAATACTCATATCTATATTGGTGCTAGCACCAATGCTTATTCTCGCCCAGCTGGAAACTTCAGCTGACTGGAAGAGGCAGATATATGATAGGGAGTATACGTTTGGCTTGGTAGGACATACGATGGGCTATGGGGTGGATTTTCGATACCTGAAATTTCAGGATGCCTTTAATAAGAAGGGTTTGGAATTTGAATTAACCAAACTAAGACATCCTAAGGAAAATACCCGTTCACCAGACAGATCTTATAGCAACGCAAAGGGATATGTATTTGATCGTGAAAATTCGTTCTTCACTTTGCGTACTGGCTATATCTACGAAAATATTCTATTTGATAAGACAGATCAGGGCACTGTTGCCATCTCTTATTTGCTCAGTGGAGGAATTTCTTTAGGCCTCTTAAAGCCTATCTATGTTGAGGTTCCTGAAGATGAGAACTCATCTTTTAGCCCAAGAAAGATAGAACGATACAACCATCAGAAACATTTGGGGTCTACTATATATGGAGAAGCAAGTTTTTTTAACGGAATTGGTGAAACCAAGCTTCATCCGGGTATTTATGTTAAAGCAGGAACTATTTTCAACTATCAGCTTTTAGAGAAAAAAGTTACCTCATTGGAAGCTGGGGTTGTGTATGACTTGTTTTATAAAGAGGTGCCAATATTTTATGAAGATCCCAATGGGGAGGATGTAAATCTTCAGGGCTTTTTTCAGATGTATTTAGCCTTCAATTTTGGATACAGAAAAAATTAGAATGAGTAAAATAGCGGAAGCTGCAGTAGATAAACCAAAGATTGGTAAGCCAAAGTGGCTTAGGGTAAAATTACCTACCGGAGAGAAGTACAAGAATGTACGGAAGCTGGTAGATAACTACGGGCTTAACACAATTTGTCAAAGTGGTAATTGCCCAAATATGGGCGAATGCTGGGGAGCAGGAACTGCAACCTTTATGATTTTGGGAAATGTTTGTACACGCAGTTGTGGATTTTGCTCAGTAAAAACAGGTAGGCCTGATCAAGTTGATTGGGATGAACCAGAAAGAGTGGCCCGCTCAGTTAAGTTAATGGATGTTAAGCATTGCGTTTTGACTTCTGTTGATAGAGATGATTTAAGGGATGGCGGTTCAATAATTTGGAAGGAAACAGTGAATGCTGTGCGCAGAATGAGCCCTGGAACAACGATGGAAACATTGATACCAGACTTTAGAGGCGAGACAATGAACGTTGACAGAATAGTTGAGGTAGCTCCAGAAATTGTGAGTCATAATATTGAAACGGTAAGGCGATTGACGCGGAAAGTTAGGATTCAGGCACAATATGACAGAAGTATGGAAGTACTTCGTTATCTAAAGGAAAAAGGCTTGCCTCGCACCAAGAGTGGAATAATGCTAGGCTTGGGAGAATTTGAAGAAGAGGTTATTGAAACTCTTGCAGATTTAAAAAAGGCCAATGTTGATATTGTAACTATTGGGCAGTATTTACAGCCCACAACAAGTCATCTGCCGGTACAGGAGTTTGTTTCGCCAGAGCAATTTGAGAAATTTAAGACCATCGGTTTAGAGATGGGATTCAAATATGTAGAAAGTGGCCCGTTGGTAAGATCTTCCTACCACGCGGAACGCCATATGTTTTAAGAGGAAGTAATGCATTTGTAAATTATATTTGCGGAAATTCAATAACACTAGAATTATATTGATATGAAAAAAGGAGTACTATTTAGCTCTGTAATCGGACTGTCGCTGGTTCTTGGTTCGTTGGCTATTTTTAATGTAAACAATAGCAAGGAATATTATCAGCCTAGAAATCAAGCTGAAGCAAAAGAAGGTTTTCAGGGTGGAGCTGACTGGCTTCACAGATTACGTGCTAACCAAGTTAGCGGAGAGATTGATGCAGCAGACGTATTAGCAGCCAGAGCAGAAATTGGTGTATTGAATGCTAAGGCAAAAAAGTCATCTCTGGCATTGCAGTGGGCCGAATTAGGGCCTGATAATATCGGAGGCCGTACCAGGGCATTTTTGATTTCAAAGAAAACCCCAGGTTTGTTTTTTGCAGCCAGTGTTAGCGGTGGATTGTTTAGATCCACAAACTCTGGAAGCAGTTGGCAAGCGGTAAATGACTTTATGGACAATCTGGCGGTAGTTAGTATTGCAGAGGCTCCCAATGGTGATATTTATATTGGAACAGGTGAGGGCTTATATTATTCAAACACTGGTGCCAAAAGTTCAGGTATTTTAGGTGGAGGTATATTTAAATCTACAGATGGTGGACAAACTTTTGATATTCTATCTAATACTATTCCTTCTTCAGCTGGCGATGAATTTGCTTCGATCGGAAAGATTGAAGTTGACCCGAACAATTCTCAAAAAGCATACTTCGCTGGTACGAGAGGCATTAGGATTACTACGGACGGTGGATTAAATTGGAACACAAACCCGTTGCCTGGTTTGGCGCCTTGTGCTGATATGACTATGTCTTCATCTGGTCATATATGGGCAAAAGTGGGAAGCCTTTTCTATAAGTCCACAGATGGAACCAACTTTACTGAAATTTCCAGCACAAGTCCAGGAACTACAGGTCTTCCTAGAAATGGAGGTAGGGCCAGAATTGCGGTTTCTCCAGAAGATGACAACTACGTTTATGTGGTAATGACTTCCGGTGGTAATTTTAGTAAAGCATATCGAACAACTGATGGTGGTACAAACTGGACGGAAATTGGATCACAAAATAGCTTCTTAAATCCTCATAATGGACAGGGCGAGTATAATAACGCTTTAACCGTAGACTCAAAGGATAAAGATCGCATTCTTGTAGGTGGTGTTATCCTATGGGAGTGGAGCCTGAGTAATGGCTGGCAACAAATTGCTTCAAATAACCGCTTTTTGCAGCTCCAATCTCTTTGGGTACATTCTGATGTTCATAATATAGTTTTCCACCCAACAGATAAGAATAAGATTTATGTGTGTTCTGATGGTGGTATTACCAGATCTATTGATAATGGCCTTAGTTGGGTTCCGTTGGTGAAAAATTATGGAACCATTCAGTTTTATGACATAGGTGTTGGTGGTGACGGTTCTGTTATAGGAGGAACACAGGATAACAGTAATATTCTAATTAATCCTAATGCGCCTTTGCTGGCTAAAACTGGGGTTACCCTTAACTCTGGTGATGGTGGTTACGCAGATATTTCTAAATTAAATCCAGGTGTGATTTTCTTAGAATCACAATATGGTAATGCCCTAAGATCAGCTGATGGTGGGGGTTCTTTTGGAAACTTTTTTGATTTGGATAGAATGGCACCAAACGCCAGCAACCAACCTGGTAGCGGTTTTGGATTTGCCGATTTTGTTGCTCCATTTGAGCTTTATGAAAATGTTTTTGACTTTAAAAGCACTGACTTTATAAGAATTGGTGCAGATAGTGTTTCTGCCAGCGTTGGACTTGGTGGAGGAAAAGTAAAGTTTGATGGTAAATTTACAAGGCCGCAAGCCAGTGCCGAATTTTTGAAGGAAGGAGTAGTTGTTAAAGCGGGCTTACAGTCTGCAATTACAGACGCCAACGGAAATTTTGTTGGAGATGTATCTGCTGGTAGCTTTGATCCCTTGACTGGTAATTTTAGCGTAACCTTCAATAACCCTGTTGTAGTTGAAGTATTTGCGAAAGCAGCAATAAAGTATGATGCCGGTGACACTGTGATTTTACAGAGTTTAACCAACAAGATTCCACTAACCCGTGTCCTTCCAACTGCTTTGGCTCCTAATCAGTCAACAACATTTCAAGACCCAATACAGTCGGCATTTTTTATGGGACTTACAGGTCGTAGCGTAAGTAATGGAAACAATCAGGGGGGTATCTGGATGACAAGAAACGCGATTAGTAATGTAGCAGTTACGCCTACCTGGTATCACATTGGTAATGTAAACAATGGCGAAAGTCCAACATGTATGGCCATTTCAAGTGATGGTGATGTATTATATGTGGGTACAGGTCAGGGTAGAGTTTATCGTTTTTCTAATATTAGTAATGCCCGCGATTCTGCTAGCGCTGATATTGACGATTTCTATACTGGTACAACAGTTACGCGTCCAAGTACGTCTGTAATCACAAAGAGTACTATGAATATTCCGGTTTCAGGAAGAGCAGTAACGGAGATTAATTTTGACCCTCGTGATAAGAATAGATTAATAGTTACTTTAGGAAATTATGGTAATACTAATTATGTGTATTACACTTCTAACGCAACAGCTACGATACCAACATTTAAGGCTGTAACCAGTAACTTACCGAAATTCCCGGTTTACACAGGTATTTTCAATGCAATGGGCGATGCTAATCAAGTAATTGTAGGTACGGACTATGGCGTGTGGGTTACTGATGACATTGATGCTAGTCCTGTGGTTTGGACACAAGAGATTACAGGTTTTGCAAATGTTCCGGTATTTGATTTGGTGCAAAAACTAAGAGTACGCAGAGATTTGCAGCTATTTGGAAATAACGAAGGTGAGATTTATGCTGGAACTCACGGTAGAGGTATTTTTAGAACTATGACCACTCAAAGTATTGGTTTAACTGAAAATAATTTGGCTGAAAACAGTGATGATAAGTCGGTGTTGAATCTTTATCCGAACCCATCTCGCAGTCAGGTATTTGTTCCATTAAACTTAACCGGCAGATCAGATGTAGTGATTACAGTTCGTGATATCAACGGAAAGTTAGTACGCAATATGAAGTTGAATAAAGTGTCTCAGGATGTTGAGAATATTGAATTAAACATCAGCAATCTGCCTTCCGGAACTTATATTGTTACACTGATGAAAGGTGCTGAGGTTATCAGCGGTAAGTTGGTTAAGCAGTAGAATTTGATATAAGGTTAATAGATGCCCCCTAGGCTTAGCCTAGGGGGCATTTTTTTTATCATCTATATTGCTGGCATTGGTTTTATCAATGTTATGGTATAAAGCGATTAGAATTCAGTATTCTTGTAACTCCTGATTAATTTCTGCTGATGTCCCCAAAACCATTTTCAATAATAGCAACAGCTATTGCACATTCTCCCAATTTAGAAGCTAATATTCACGAGTCTATCAGGCTAAAAAATTCTTTAGCCGAAAAGCTAATATTGATTCATGTAGGGGCAAAAACGGCTGAGGATGAAGAGAAGTTTATTTCTATAATTAAACGTGCCGGTGGGTCAACGGATGAGGTTGAGCTGATATGGCGAGAAGGAGACCCTGTAGATGTAATACTTGAAATTGCGGACGATAGGGATGTTGAGTTGATTATTGCTGGGGCAATGCCAAGGGAAGGGCTTTTGAGGTATTACATGGGTTCAATAGCGCGGAGATTGGTCCGTGCTCCTAAATGTAACAGCTCCATTTTGTTGATGACCAATCCCAGTAAAATGAAAAGTGTATGTGGAAGAATTGTGGTGAATGGTTTGGACCATCCTAAAACTTCAGACACTATAAAAAAAGCAGTAGAGGTAGCGGGTTGTTTAGAGGCCAGAGAGTTGGTTGTAGTTGAAGAGGTTGAGCCTTCAAAAATTGGCGCCAGAGCAGAAGATGATAAAAGCCTGGCAGAGGTTAATTTGGCCAAGAAACGTATTGGAGATCAAGAAAATAAAAGAATTAACGATATCTTAAAAAATGTGGAAGTCAGTACGGAATTGAGGGTTTTACAAAAGTGCATATTTGGAAAGCCCGGATATGTTATTGGACATTATGCTGAAACTTACTGTGCTGATCTTTTAATTATGAACTCTCCGGATACAAAGTTGGGATTTTTGGACCGCGTATTTACCCACCACCTTGAGTACATTCTTTCTGAACTGCCTTGCGATCTACTAATTGTAAATAGCAAAAGCAAAGGCTGATTTGAAGTTCGATCTAAAAGAAATATCTAAGAACATCTTTCCAGGATTTGTGGTCTCGCTTGTGGCACTACCATTAGGGCTTGGATTGGCCCTGGCTGCAGGTGTACCACCAATAGCCGGTATCACTGCCGCTATAGTTGGTGGAATAGTGGTGTCTATATTAGGTGGATCTCATGTTACCATTACCGGGCCCGGAAACGCCCTGGCGGTGGCAACTTTTTCCGCAGTACTTACTTTGGGTGGGGGCGATTTACAGGCAGGATATCTGTTTGCACTTGGTGCCATAGTATGTTCCGGGGTGTTGATTTATTTACTGGGGTTATTTCGGTTTGGAGCCTTAAGCAACCTTTTTCCAACGGCAGCCGTACAAGGTATGCTGGCGGCCATTGGTATTATAATTATGGCAGGCCAGCTGCATGTAATGTTGGGCGAAGCAAGTCCCGAGGCTAATTCCACGGTTGAGCTGTTGGGGTCTTTGCATAAAACTCTGGCTAATATTTTTTCAGGCAAAATAGCCCCACTATCCTACATTATTGGACTCCTTTCGCTCATGGTAATGGTGCTCTATTCAGTGGTAAGAAATAAATTTTTACACCTTATTCCGGCTCCTATGTGGATTGTACTTATAGGAATAGGTGTTTCTTATTTTTCGCAAAATAACCCTCACATACTTACTCCGCTTCCGGCTGAACATTTGGTGAATATTCCGGAAAATATTTTTGCGGGAATGAGTTTTCCGGATTTTGGGAAAATAGACAACTTGGACTTTTGGTCGGCAACACTTTCGCTAACCCTAATTGCCAGTATCGAATCTCTATTAAGCATCAAGGCGGTAGATAAGTTAGATCCTGAAAACAGAAGATCCAATGCCAACAAGGATATGCGAGCTCTGGGGATTGCTACAGTGGCTTCCGGGTTGCTTGGCGGACTAAATGTGGTTACGGTAATTGCACGTAGTTCTGTTAACGTTAATAATGGAGCACGTACCAAGTGGAGCAACTTATTTCACGCGCTGTTTTTACTTCTGTTTATACTTGTTTTTACTCCGGCCTTAAAACACATACCTATGCCAGCATTGGCCGCCATATTGGTTTACACCGGATACAAGCTTGCGGCACCCTCCAACTTTATTAAGGTGGCAAAAGTGGGCTGGGAGCAACTGTTGATTTTTGTGCTAACCATGATTACCACCATTTTTACCAATCTCATTATTGGTATTTCGGTAGGTATGGCCGCTACGCTATTGCTGCAACTGAGGGCAATTAGCAGAATAAAGTTGTTTGCCAGATATCTTTTTAAGCCCAATACCATTCTCTTTCAAGAGGGTGTAGATCAGTATCTGCTCAGTGTTAGGGCCTTCAGTAATTTTATCAATTTCCTGGGGTTAAAAAATAAACTAGACTCCGTTCCTACAGAAGCTAAGGTGATAGTAGATTTTAGCCTGGCCAAGTATATTGACCATTCTGTTTTGGAACAGCTGAACGACTATCATGATTCTTTTAGGGTGGCAGGTGGCGATTTGGAAATTATTGGTTTAGATGATTTAGGTAGTCATACCTCGCATCCACTGGCCCCACGTATGTCCTCGGCTTCTGGAGTGAAATCCAAGTCAAAACTTTCTAAGCGGCAAAAGGCAGTCAGGTTGTTTTCTAATAAACTGGAGTGGGATTTTATGGCTGAACCAGCTTTTGATTTTAGAGAATATCACCGTTTCGAGTACTTTACAAATCATAGGATAGACAACAGGAGGAACAGGGTGTATGGAAGGGTAAATGATGTGGAAGTGCAAATGGCCGATATTGATTACCATGAAGGTGAGTTTATTGTGAGGGAGAATTTGCACAGTACTATGGTAATATTAAAACTGCCGTATGAAATACCAAAATTTGTACTGGACAAAGAAAACCTTTTGGACAAAGTGGCTCATTTGGCGGGGTTTAATGATATAAACTTTGCCAAGCACCCCGACTTCTCATATAATTTCGAATTAAAAGGGAATGACAAGGCGGCCATTTACCAGTTTTTTGATGATGCGCTTATCGATTTTTTGCAGGCAAATAAACTGTATCATATAGAATCAAATGGCAATGCACTGCTTATTTTTGAAAAGGAGAGGCTAAGTGTTTTAAGTGAAATAAAACAATTAGTTAGTTTCGCAAGTAGATTGGCAGCCCTATTGAGTACCCAAAGTTCAAAATGATGTTAAGACTGAAATTACCCACCGACCCGCGTTGGGCAGATATTGCTGAAAGGAACCTTGAAGAAATTTTAACCGATCACGCCTTTTGTGAGCAAAAGGCCGCGTCAACAGCAATTTCATTGCTAATTACTTATCCTGAGTTATCTGACCTTGTAACAGAAATGGCAGCTCTTGCGCGTGAAGAAATGAGCCATTTTGAAATGGTACATACACATTTGCTTAAGCGAGGATATGTATTAGGCAGGGAGAGAAAGGATGAGTATGTAGGTTTGGTGATGAAATTTTTTCCATCAACCCCAGATAGGAATTTGAGGTTAATTCACAGACTTTTAGTGGCTGCATTAATAGAAGCCCGCAGTTGTGAACGATTTAAACTTCTTTCAGAAAAAATAGCCGATCAGGAATTGGCGAAATTTTATGCCCGCCTGATGGAAAGTGAAGCCAATCACTATACTTTATTTATTTCATTGGCTCGAAAATATGGAAACCGCGAACAGGTGGATAAGCTTTGGGAATCCCTTCTGGACTATGAAGCTTCCATATTAAAAGACTTTGGGAATAAAGAATTAATCCACGGCTGAGAATGAAGAAGTTTGATTCTGCCATGGATTTGTACCGCCAAATGGCGGCCAATATCCCAGATTGCTCCATTTACATTTTTGACGAAAATTACGAGTACCTACTGGCCGAAGGTGAAGAGATAGCCAAAAATGGTTTCAGCTCTGACATGCTTGTTGGTTCTAACTTTTTTGAAGTTTGGCCACAGGAGGTTACCATGGAGCTGGCTGCTTATTATCAGGATACTTTAAAAGGCAAACGGCAGAAACTTGAAAAGCAATCAGAGACAGGCTATTTCATTCAGCACTTTATCCCTATAGCCGATAAAAGCGGAAATGTTTTAGCGGGGATGGTGGTTTCTCAAAACATTTCGGTACTTACCGAAACCCGTCAAAAACTTACTGATACCAGCAGAGAGCTCCGTACTAAGGATCAATTAATTGAGGCCGTAATCAACACACTGGCCGAAGGCATTATTGTGTCTGATAAAACAGGAAAAGTGCTATTGACAAATCCCGCAACGGAAAAAATGCTGGGTGTGAATGTAAGCACTGAGGATATCAGCGAAATAGGGAATCAGCTTATTATAAAAACATCCGAAAACGGAAGGGAGCTCACCAACCATGAAATGCCTCTGGCAATTGCCTTGCACGGAGGTATGCTAAATGGATATGTTACCTATGTAGAGAACAGAAAGAGCAGAAAAATCCTTTACGTAGAGAATAATTCAAGACCTATTGTAAATGATGATGGTGAGGTGGAAGCAGCATTGTTAGTAATGCGGAATATTTCGTTACGCAAAGAGCTTGAAGACCTTGTTGATGAAAACATAAATACCCTGAAGGAAAAGAATGAAAGGCTGGAAGGGTTACTGTATGAAATAGCTAAAGGTATGCGTGGGCCGGTGGCAAATATTGATATTTTGCTTTCGCTCATAAAAAAGACCACGGAAGAGGAAGAGAGGGAATTGTATCTATCTAAAATGGCGGATACAAGCAGGATGCTTGAAAAATCTGTTACAGCCCTAAGTACAGCTATTATGGCCTTCACTTCAGTAAAGGAAGATTGGGTGCAAAACAGTTTTGATGAGATTCTGGAAGAATTCAGAATGGTATATAAAAAGGAATTAACTGAAGTGGATTTAAGAATCAATTCGGATTTTAATAGAGCTGAATCGGTGATTTTCCCACCAAATGTACTCAAAGGTGTGATCTTCAACTTGTTGAGTAATCTGATTCAATTTAGTGCTCAGGGAGAAAAATCGGAAGTAGTTTTACAAAGTGCCATTCAAAGTGGTAAAACAAGCGTAAAAATTAATTGCGATATTAAGAACCTGAATCTCCAACGTATTTTTGCAACCGGGCCTGGCCTTTTTGGGAAAAATTCTGATTTTGGATTGATGGGGCTGTTCATCGCAAAAAATCATATAGAATCTTTGGGTGGGCGAATTGTGGTTAATAGCAAAAAGTCGTTAACGCTATTATTTTAGACTTTAATTGTATGCAAACAGTTGGCCTTATATATATAGTTGATGATGATAAGATTTATCGCTATACCACCGAAACCTACATCCAGCTATTAAACCTTGCTGCTACGGTAAAAACATTCAGTGATGGTGAAGAAGCCATTGATGCAATAAAAGAGAACCTGGATAATCCGGATCAGTTGCCAGACATAATTTTACTTGATGTAAACATGCCTACAATGGATGGCTGGGATTTTATTGAAGAGTTTGTAACTCTCGAAAATATCTCCAAAAAAATATCCTTATACATGGTTAGCTCTTCTATTGACGAAAGAGATCAGGAGCGGGCTAAAGGCATTAGCCAAATCACAGATTACATAATTAAGCCAATTACAGAAGAACAACTGGTAAAGCTTATTCAGGCAAAACATTAATAAGATA
Organism: uncultured Owenweeksia sp.; assembly: GCA_963975525.1. Taxonomy (GTDB): domain Bacteria; phylum Bacteroidota; class Bacteroidia; order Flavobacteriales; family Schleiferiaceae; genus Owenweeksia. The sequence goes on from CAXBJE010000016.1 coordinate 16,053, forward strand.
GAATGGACATGAAAAATATTAAGCTAAACGATACACATGAAAAGCTTGGAGCTAAAATGGTGCCCTTTGCGGGATAT
>CAXBJE010000017.1:0-16059 GCA_963975525.1 uncultured Owenweeksia sp.
TGGGCGGAACTTGGGTTGATGTAAATGCAACCGGAGCATTAACCGGAACCATGTTCAACGCTTATGCTGTGGCTAAAAATGCAACATACACCTTCCGCTATGAGGGTGGTGTGGGCAACTGTGGAGATACTGCCACTATCAGCCTTTATGTTGACTACTGTAGTATTGGTTTAAATGAGTTCAGCAAAGCTGGCCTAATCGTATATCCAAACCCAACCAACGGTGTGGTATATGTTGAGAGCCTTCGCAAGAATTCACAAAATATGGTGGTAGAAGTATTTGGAATGAGTGGAAAGCTAATCTTCAGAAAAGAGTTTGATGGAAATCAAAAAGCTGAAATGGAGTTGAGCACCCTTCCCGATGGTGTCTACAACTTAAAAGTTTCTAACGACAATGGTACTTCGGTTCACCGCATAGTGAAACAATAGTCTGTAGTATTTAGGAAAAACGGAGGAGATCCCGTTCTGGCTTAGCCGGGACGGGATTTTTTGTTAGAGAACAGTATTCTTAATCCCGTAGGGATTACATATTTATAGAAATGCGGGGACAATCTGAGTACGACCCTGAGGGGGTCGCATTACTTTACTGATTAACCAGCTATAAATAGGAGAACCTTTCAGGTTCATTTGTCCAAGGGTAGTATGTTATCAGAAGGGTCCACTTTTGGCGAGTTCCCTCTTTGGTTTTAAGAAAGTTGGCGCAATAATTCTCCACAATTACTTTTTAAATACCTCTCTGTATATTTGCCTCTACCCATTTACCCACAGCTACTACCAAATTCAATTCCCATTAAAATGATAAAATCAAAAACTGTTGGTTTGATGGCCCTTTCGGCCACCATACTAATTTCTTGTAATGAGCAGGAAGCTACAATGGAAGCAGAAGAAACTACAAAACTCGAATACCCTGATACGCGAAGAGATTCATCCGTTGTTGATGACTACTTTGGTACAGAAGTACATGATTACTACAGGTGGCTGGAAAATGATACCTCTGCAGAAACTGAAGCCTGGGTGAAAGCCCAAAATGAAGTGGCGTTCGGATATCTTGAAAACATCCCATATCGCAATAAAATAAATGAGCGCCTTACTGAGCTTTGGAACTATGAAAAGTATTCGGCACCATTTGAACGGGGCGGATATACTTATTTCTCTAAAAATGACGGCCTTCAAAACCAATCGATGATGTATCGCCAAAAAGGGGAAGATGGTACTCCGGAAGTATTCCTTGATCCCAACAAGTTTTCGGCAGATGGTACTACCTCTTTAGCCGGAGCAAGTTTTACCAAGGATGGCAGCTTGTTAGCCTATCAAATTTCTGAGGCAGGTTCTGACTGGAGGAAAGTGATTATCCTGAATGCCGAAACCAAAGAGCAAATTGAGGACACACTAATCGATGTTAAGTTTTCCGGACTTTCATGGTTGAATAATGATGGCTTTTACTATAGCAGTTACGACAAGCCAAAAGATGGAAGCGCTTTATCAGGACTTACCCAATATCACAAACTGTTCTACCATAAGTTGGGTACTCCTCAAAGTGAAGACAAGCTGGTGTTTGGTGGTGAAAAAACCAAAAGGAGATACATAGGTGGATATGTAACAGAAGACAATAATTATTTGGTGATTTCTGCGGCTACCTCCACCAGCGGCAGAGAATTGTACATAAAAGATCTGCGCAAGCCCAATAGCAAGATTGTACCGATTGTTGACAATTTTGACAATAATCATAGCATTTTACACACCGAAGGTGATAAGCTATTTATCAAAACAAATCTTAATGCACCCAATGGCCGGGTGGTTACTACTACCATCCAAAAGCCAACGCCAGATAACTGGACGGACTTAATCCCGGAAACGGAGAATGTATTGGAAGTAGGAACAGCCGGAGGGAAAATATTTGCCACCTATATGGTGGATGCCACTAACCGTGTGTATCAATATAGCCTTGACGGAAAAATGGAGAAGGAAATTGAGTTGCCTGCTTTAGGTTCAGCAGATGGCTTTGGTGGCCGTATGGAAGATATGGTGGTGTACTACAACTTCACCAACTATGTGTACCCATCTACCATCTTTAAGTATGATATTAATACCGGCACTTCTGAGGTGTATAAAAAGTCTGGAGTAAAGTTCAACCCAGAGCAGTATGAGTCTAAGCAGGTTTTTTACACCTCTAAGGATGGCACCAAAATTCCAATGTTAATTACCCACAAAAAGGGATTGAAGTTGGATGGTACGAACCCAACTTACCTTTATGGATATGGTGGTTTTAACGTGAGCCTTACACCCGGCTTTAGCACATCTACCATTGTATTGATTGAAAATGGCGGTGTAATGGCCGTTGCCAACTTACGTGGTGGTGGCGAGTATGGTGAGGAGTGGCACAAGGCAGGTACCAAAATGCAAAAGCAAAATGTGTTTGACGACTTTATTGCTGCTGCCGAATATCTGATTGCTGAAAAATACACTACCTCAGAAAAACTGGCGGTGGCCGGAGGTTCTAATGGTGGACTACTTGTAGGTGCTACCATGACGCAGCGCCCTGATTTAATGGCGGTGGCCTTCCCTGCTGTTGGTGTGTTGGATATGTTGCGCTATAACAAGTTTACCGCTGGTGCGGGATGGGCTTACGATTATGGTACAGCCGAGGACAGCAAAGAGATGTTCGATTATCTATATGGCTATTCTCCCTATCACAACCTAAAAGAAGGAACCGAGCACCCCGCAACCATGGTTACCACTGGCGACCATGATGACCGCGTGGTACCTGCCCACAGCTTTAAGTTTGCCGCTGAACTGCAACGCACCCATGCGGGTACTGACCCTGTAATAATCAGAATAGAAACCAATGCAGGCCACGGTGCTGGTAAGCCAACGGATAAAATAATCCAGGAGCAGGCCGATAAATGGGCCTTTATGTTTTGGAACATGGGCTATAAGGAGTTGCCTTCTGAAATGGATAATCCTGAAACTGCCAAGAAGTAGAGAGTAAATTCAAAGAATTGGTCAAAAATAGAAGAGCCTCCAGAAATGAAATTTCTGGAGGCTCTTTTTGTTGGTATACTATAAGACTATTGTCTTTCAAAAAAGTTGCTAACGGTTGACCTCGCCATTACTTTATACTTTTTGGGTAGATTATCTACTGGAGAAGTAACTGTAACAATCTTATAAGAAAACTGTGTTATTTCCAATAATACTAGAGCACCTACAGGTATGCCATCCAGTAAATCTAGAGACATGGCATATGAACCAGTGTTTGGAACCAATAGGAAGTTTTCCACTTCAGGTTCTGTAAACTGAATGTTTTTTGGAAAGCCATGGGTATAGTAGAGTGAAACGTGAGCGTAAGAATTGGCACCGGGGTCTGCTGCCCATGTGATGTTTAAGTCATCCACTAAAGGCCCCGTAACTGATGAAGTTGTAGTTTTTGGCAAATAGATATCTGTATCAAAATAGGGTAAACCATTAGAAAGTTTCAGACTTACATTTACCGTATCGCCAAAAAGATGGTTATCATACTCAAATACTTGGGAATAACCATTACCAGCATATGGACTCAAAACTTTATCTCCAATGGCTAGGTCTCCATAGGACCTCAGGTCATAAGTATTTGGCTCATATTCAAAAGTAGCATCCACATTAAATGAATTTGGCGCACTCGTTCCGATATTATGATCCTCCTGAATAATTATACGGCCATCTTCTTGCGCATAATAATCCTTCCCTAATTCTACAAGTACTCCTTGTTCACCGCCAACTTCATTTTCTTTAAAATAACGGTGACTAATACTTTTTGAACAACTCGCTAAAACCAGCATAGCTATGGTTAAGAGAACAATATTTTTCATGTTAATTGATATGTGGATTTGGCAAATTCAAATGAAGGGATTTTAATGATAGCATCTACCAAATGCGAATAATTTAACAGAGGTGCCGAGACTCCTTTGGGAATTTTGGATGGCGTAAAACGGCATTTGACTATTTGGGGTGTTTGGCGTATTTCCGGGGTTGGTGCTTACCAATAATTTTGGCCAACATGTTAAATCTCGAATAATGAAAAAACTACTATTCCTTTTTTGTGCGCTCCCATTTATGATTACAGCCCAAGTCTTTACCAAAATAGATGCCTCGGTTACGGGGAAAACCCAGGGTGTAAACCGGCCCATACAGACCCTAAAGACCCAGGATGGCCACATCTGGTTCAACTCACTAGTGGCAAGCCGCTACCGTCTCTACGAATATGATGGCAATACCTACACATACCATGACCAGTTCTTTGATTCTACCGTTTCTGCAAACCGAGACATAAGCGCCACACACTTTGCACAGGCTAAGGACGGCACCATTTATACCCAGGGCGGTCAATTTTACAGAAATGGTGTTTGGCGTAAAACCCCATTTTCACAAGAATATTTTGCGCAATCTCAGGATGGGAATACACTATATTTCAATAAAACCAATGATTCTCTTTTTACTTTGACCAACGGGACAATGACTGGTTACGATGTGTCTTTGAGGCAAGTAGCAGGGCTGGCCAGCCCCTTCGGAAGTGTAACTTACAAAGATGCGGTGGCTGATAATCAGGGTAACCTGTACTTTGCCACACAGGATACCGGGGTGGTGAAAATAAACGTAGCCAGCGGGGTGGTTACTTACATGCCTATATATTATGGCGGTATTTTCCTGGCGGATGCACGTGCCCTGCATGTTGCTTCTAACGGAAATCTTTATGTGGGTTCCGGAGGGGATTATATGGCTTACCACAACGGCACAAAATGGACTGTGCTTACCAATATGCAGCCCTGGGATTTTGGAATGGGCCGTATTGACGACTTTGCGGAAGACAGTCAGGGGCGTGTATGGGTTGGCTCAAGCACCTTCTCCTTGTATGGATTTTTGGGCCGGTTTGATGAGGCTGACACCACACAGCTTTTTGACATTATTAACGACACCACCTCTAACCACGAGTTTATTTCCAACCGGGTTACAGATGCTATTTTGTTTGACAACGATTCCACCGTGTATTTTGGGGTGTACCAAGAAGATTATTTGCTGCGGGTAGGTGTTAGGAACATTGTTTCACTAAAGGAGCCTAATCTCGTTAACAAACTAAAGGCTTACCCTAATCCGGTTAGGGATAAACTTTTGTTTACGAACGTTACAAATGGACAAGCCGCAGTTTATTCCCTTACGGGAAAAAAGATAGCCGAAAGAAATGTGGAGAACGGAAGTATCAACTTAGGCTTTTTATCTCCCGGTGCTTATTTGCTGCAATTGGTGGATGAAGATGGGAAGCGCCACCAAATGAAATTAATAAAAGAATAGCCCTTAAGAAAATCCTGCTAAAGCGGGATTTTTTATTTCGGGAAACCTTGGGCCGCAAACTGGGTTAAGCAGTTTAAAATAAATGCCTATGTCCATCTTCAAAAGCCTTAAAAAATTCGGCAGCCTCGTTTCGCAAATTGATGTTTCAGAAACGCTTGAAGCCCTTGGTAAGCTCAACCAAACGGAGTTGTACCAAATAATGAAAATCATTAAGCGTAAAACCGAAACCTACCAGCCACCGGAAATTGAGGGAGACTATTACAACCTGTCTCGCTTTTTAAATGAGAAGGAGCGACAAAAGCAACTTGAAGTACGCGAGTTTATGAATGAGCATGTAAAGCCTATTGCCAATGAATATTGGAACAAGGCTGAATTCCCGATGCACATTATCCCGGAAATGGCAAAGTTGAATATAGCCGGACTGACTTATGAAGGCTATGAAAGCCCCATGGGCAGCTACCTTTTGGAAGGCTTTATTACGGTGGAAATGGCTCGGGTAGATACTTCAATTTCTACATTTTTTGGGGTACAAAGCGGTTTAGCCATGGGTAGCATCTTCTTCTGCGGAAGCGAAGAACAGAAGTGGAAGTGGCTGCCGCCCATGCAGCGGTTGGAAAAAATTGGAGCCTTTGGTTTAACCGAACCCAATGTGGGTTCCGCTGTTGCTGGAGGTTTGGAAACCACCTGTAGAAAAGAGGGCAATAAGTGGATCTTAAATGGCCAGAAGAAATGGATTGGCAATGCCACGTTTGCGGATGTAATTATCATTTGGGCGCGAAACGTTGAAGACAATAAGGTGAAAGGCTTTATTGTGGAAAAAGACAATCCGGGTTTTAAAGCCGAAAAACAAAAGGATAAAATGGCCTTGCGCACAGTACAAAACGCCTTGATAACCCTTACGGATTGCGAGGTGGATGAAGAAAACCGTTTACAGAATTGTGACAGTTTTAAAGATACGGGTAAAGTGCTGAAGGCCACAAGGGCAGGAGTAGCCTGGCAGGCGGTTGGCTGTGCGCGTGGCGCGTATGAGTTGGCGCTTGATTATTCGCATAAGCGCGAACAGTTCGGTAAACCTATTGCCTCCTTTCAGCTGGTGCAAGACCTTTTGGTGGAAATGCTTACGGATTTAACAGCAATTCAAAGCATGGCCTTTCATCTTTCTAAATTACAAGACGAGGGAGTAATGACAGACCAGCAAGCCTCATTGGCCAAAGTAGCCTGTAGCCGCCATACCCGCGAAATTGTTGGTAAAGCCCGCGAGATATTTGGCGGAAACGGCATTCTATTGGAACACAGCATTGCCCGATTTGTAGCAGATGCTGAAGCCATTTATACCTATGAAGGAACCAAGGAGGTAAACTCATTAATAGTTGGGAGAGACATTACTGGGATTAGCGCATTTTTGTAAGTCTAACTCAAGAAATCTTGACGAGAACAATTTTCAAATCACGCTGGATTCTTCATCTGACAATAATTGGCTGTCTTACAGTTTTGTCACTAATAACTCTATACCATTTTTGGTTTACACCGGAAGTCTACAAAATGGGCGAGCTTTTCATGCTAAAAGCTTTGATAATCCTTTTATTCATAGCTATACTACATTTAATATGGTTGATTATTTTAGGCATAAGGTTGTTTTTGTTTAAGAGAATAATGAAGGGTCTGCTATTTGTAGTTTTTGCAGGAGTCGATGTTGGCCTAGTTTACCTCACCGCATTTTTATTACTGATTTTGTTAACGGCCTCACCGCACTCAATACATAGTTAAAAACTTTAATCGTCACATAATATACTTCTAAAATGAAAAAGGCCGCTCTTATTATTCTTTTTGTGATTAGTACGGGGCTCTTCGCCCAAACCGTTCAAACCGATTCTTTAGGTTTCCAAACATTTACATACCCTGAGGGAGATACCGTTTACACCATGAAGCAGTATTTTATGGTTTTCCTGAAAAGTGGACCTACCCGAAGCCAAACACCTGAAGAGGCTGCTGAAATACAGAAAAACCACCTGGCTCACATTGGCTGGATGGCTGAACAGGGTTATGTAGATATTGCCGGCCCTTTTGGCGATGATGGCGATGTGCGAGGCATTTTGGTAATGCGCGTACCCACTAAAGAAAGAGCCGAAGAACTGGCGGCCATGGACCCTGCCGTAAAAGCGGGTAGGTTGATAATGGAAATTCATCCGTGGTGGGCTGCTGTGGGTAGCACCTTGAAATAAATTTTTAATTACTCCTCAAAGCCGTTTAGTTTTATCAGTACCTTTCGGCTTCAAATCCTCTCCCGACTTTTATTTTTTCTAGTAACTGTGCCTGCATTTATGTGGGCCTTAATTGTATTATATGAACTTAGAAATTACCGGAACTGGAAGTTGTATCCCTGAAATTAAAGTCCCCAACGAGGACTTTACAAAAAACGAATTCTACACCAATAAGGGAGAGAGAGTCGAGCACGATCCTGAACAAACTATTCAAAAGTTTCAGGAGATTACCGGGATTAGGGAAAGGCGCTATGCCAAGCCCGGACAACAAACATCTGATTTGGGAACCATTGCCGCCCAACGGGCTATTGAAGATGCCGGAGTGGATATTGAAACTCTGGATGGTGTTTTAGTGGCTCACAATTTTGGGAACATCCCGCATGGTAAAATACAGTCTGATATTTTGCCCAGCCTTGCCACACGTATAAAGCACGACCTTGGAATAAAGAACCCTGATTGTATAGCCTTTGATATTCTATATGGCTGCCCCGGTTGGGTGCAGGCTATGATTGTGGCCTATACCTACATAAAATCTGGGGAAGGGAAAAAGTATTTGGTTATTGGTTCAGAAACCCTTTCGCGAAAGCTCGATCCACATGACCGTGATTCCATGATATTTTCGGATGGTGCCGGAGCCGCAATAGTAGAGGCCCGCGGTGGAGAAGATGGCATGGGGATTTTAAGTACCGCCTCGCAAACCTTTACTGAAAAGGAAGCCTACTACCTGTATTACGATGTTTCCTATAATCCTACCGATGAAAGCAAAACCCGCTACATAAAAATGCAGGGTCATAAGATTTTTGAATTTGCGCTCAATCATGTGCCGGCTGCCATGCAAAAGTGCCTGGACAAATCAGGGGTTGGGATTGACGAAGTAAAGAAAGTACTCATCCATCAGGCCAACGAAAAAATGGACGAAGCCATTATTAAGCGGTTTTTCCGTCTGTATAAAAAAACACCGCCTGAGGGAATAATGCCCATGAGCATACACCTGTTGGGCAATAGTTCTGTAGCCACTGTACCTACATTGTTAGACCTTCTCCGTAAAGGAGAATTGAAAGGACACGAGTTGAACAAAGGTGATGTAATCCTTTTGGCCTCCGTAGGAGCGGGTATGAGCATAAATGCCATAACCTACCGTATGTAACTTTGGTGGCCTCAAATAATTTGTAATTGGGTTTTCTTGCGCTCTAAAACTTCTAAACCTTAATTGGTTTCGAATAGCCGCAAAAAAGAGACACCCCAGAGGGGTGAAATATCTATACCCCCGTGCAATAGCGCGGGGTAAGAATGAGAAACCCGCGTAAATTTTTTTTTGGGGTTTTCAATTTTGGCGGCAATGATTTGGAAAACCATGACAAAAATTAGAATTAGCCTAATCAAAGTTTAAGTATGAAAAAGCTGCTGGAGTACACCTCCAAGAACATAGGAATATTAATCCTGGCGAGCCTTACCCTTGGTTTAGCACCCTTTACCCCTGAGCCGCATGTGTGGGAAAAACTAAAGTGGGTAGCCAATGGCGCTACCGGCATGGTTTGGTACGATTGGTTTGACCTGCTGATGCATGGCAGCCCATGGGTGTTGTTGGGGATTGGGCTTATCGGCAGAATTACAGCGGTAAAAAAAGACGAAACAAACCAACCTTAACCCACCTTACCCCTTACCCCTTAGCAGCTTTGGCTATAGCCTTTGCAATTTTCTTTAAATCTTTACTTGAGTAATCCTTAGTAAAAGGATCCATGTCTTTATAAATCCACTCGCCCTTGGTGGAGTATATATTCATGTATTGATCAGTATTTATGATTGCTGGTACAAGGATGTATTTATCGTCATCATAAAACTCGGTAAGCAGCATCTCATTTATCTCCTCATAGGTTTTTACCTCATACTTATAGGGGTAGTCTTTAAAGAAGTCTTCACGATCTCTTGGTACAAATTCATCCCTAAACTTTTTGTATTCAGTTAGTATCCCCTCCGGGATGATAAGAGTCTTATCTGCCAGCGCGGCAATGCCTAACTCATCTTCGGGCTTGGCTAATACACCCTGCGTTTCTTCATTAATCAGTTTATCACTGATTTCTTTGAGGTACAACATAAACAGCCCGGGATAGAAGTTGGAGAATTGAGCTTCATTATGAAGGTAAAATGCAGACTCATCATACAATTTGTTGGTGTGGTCCGTTGGTTTGATTTTTCCCCAACTCGCCCAGTCAATACGCAATTCAGGTTCATCCAAATAGTTTTGGTACAAATAAATAAGGTCTTCAATATCTGGCCCTATCATCAGTCTCGAAACGGACTCATACTCCTTTTGGGTGGGTACTTTCAAATCAAGAAAAGTCCAAACAGCCGCAACATAAGGTGTGCCGCTACTCATGGTTTTTATCATGGTTTTCATTTCAGGAAAAAAGTAGCTGTACTTGCCTGAAGATACCGGGTATTTACTGAAATCTGAGAGCGGAGCAAAAGTCAACTTGTTCACTTTCCAGTACTTTTTAATCACCTCACCATGTTTTGCAAAGGCTGCCGAGTCTTTTTGGCCATAAAAGAAAATAGTTTCCGTGGCTTTTAGTGAGCGCATGGTTTGGTCATCTATTGGTTTCCCGTTTATCATCTTACTATTTGGCACACCTACAATTAGTTGTGCATGGGCATAAAAAGTGAAAGAAACGAGGAGGACAGTGGCTAGTTGCTTAAACATGTTTGAGTTGTTTTTTTCTGTTGGGCCAAACATAGTTTATTTTTAAGAAACTACTTACACGGAATAATGGAGACATACAACGGATTGCATCCCTTCTCCCTTCCCCGTAACTTCGCCTTTTCCAAAAAATAACTGAATAGAGATGAAAAATATACAGAACTATGTAATGGGCGAATGGGTAAATGGCCAAGGCGAAGAGCTGGTTGCCACCAATGCCATTACCGGTGATGCCATAGGGATAGTGTCAAGCGCAGGTTTAGATTACGAAGCCATTTTAGATTACGGACGTAAAAAAGGGGGTGCCGCTTTGCGCAAAATGACCTTTCAGGAGCGTGGCCGTATGCTTAAGGCTTTGGCGCTACATCTGGTTTCCATAAAGGATAAGTTTTACGAACTGAGCTATGCAACCGGAGCTACCAAAATTGATAGTTGGGTAGATATTGAAGGTGGTATTGGAAACCTTTTTGCCAATGCTTCGCTGCGCAGACAGTTTCCTGATTTACCCTATTATGTAGATGGTCAGCCAGCAGCACTTTCTAAAAACGGAACCTTTATTGGTCACCACATCATGGTGCCAAAAAGAGGTGTTGCCGTTCATATTAACGCTTTTAATTTTCCGGTTTGGGGTATGTTGGAAAAGATAGCCGTGAACCTAATGGCGGGAGTTCCTGCTGTGGTGAAGCCTGCAGAGTCTACTTCATTTCTTACCGAATTAATGGTTCGTGAAATCATAGCTTCCAACATTTTGCCGGAAGGCGCACTACAGGTAGTCACTGGTCTTGGCCGCGGAATTATTGATCACGTGCAAACGGGCGACACGGTAACCTTTACCGGAAGCGCTACTACTGGTAAAAAGCTACAAGCCTTACCTCAGATCATTGACCGTTCGGTTACTTTTAACTTGGAAGCAGATTCTTTAAATGCTGCAGTGTTGGGTCCTGATGTGGAACCCGGTACGCCTGAGTTTGATCTTTTCGTAAAAGAAGTTCAGCGTGAAGTAACATCCAAGGCAGGGCAAAAATGTACAGCGGTGCGGAGGGTGTTAGTACCAGAAGATAAAATGGATGCAGTGCAGGAAGCACTTACTTCTCGCCTTAGTAAAACCGTAATTGGAGATCCACAAGCTGAAGGTGTTCGTATGGGTTCACTTGCCAGCAAATTGCAAGTAGAGCGCTTGGTTGAAAATGTAGAGCGCCTGATGAAAAGTCAGGAAGTGGTGTATGGCGACTTGCGTGACTTTGATGTGGTGGGCGCTGATAAGTCTAAAGGTGCTTTTGCTTCCCCAATCCTTTTCAGAAATAATGATCCATTTAAAAATACAGATGTACACGATGTAGAGTGCTTTGGTCCTGTAACCAGCATGATGCCGTACAAAACTTTGGAGGATGCTATAGAAATTGCCAACATGGGTAAAGGTTCTTTGGTATCATCTATCATTACTGCTGACGATAAAATTGCCCGCGAATACGTTGTAGAAGCTGCTCACATGCATGGACGTATTCATGTGCTTAATGCGAAATCAGCCAAAGAAAGTACTGGCCATGGTTCGCCAATGCCATTGCTTACGCATGGTGGCCCAGGGCGTGCCGGTGGTGGAGAAGAGATGGGCGGAAAGCGTGGTGTATTGCACTACCTGCAACGTACCGCCATTCAAGGTCACCCGGATACTATTATGGAAATTACGCAAGTGTATCAGCCAGGTGCTAGTCGCCCGGAATCTGAGAAGCATTTATTCCGTCAGCATTTTGAAGAGCTTAAAGTGGGCGACACCGTTTACACGCACAAGCACACCGTTACCGATGCAGACATTGCCAGCTTTGCTCAGGTAAGTGGCGATAATTTCTACGCTCATGTGGATGCTACATCTTTGGATGGGACCATTTTTGAAGGGAAGGTAGCTCACGGTTACTACGTACTTTCGAAAGCAGCGGGAATGTTTGTGGATCCCCGCAAAGGGCCGGTTTTACTAAACTATGGTCTTGATGAATGTCGCTTCACTAAGCCTGTTTATCCGGGAATGACCATTGGTGTGAAATTCACAGTAAAGGAAAAAATAGACCAGGAGAAAAAGAGCGAGGATGATATTGCCAAAGGTATCGTTCGCTTTAATGTAGATGTGTATGATGAAACAGGAGAGACCGTAGCGCTGGCGACTATTCTTACTATGGTAAAGAAGATAGATCAAAGTTCTTAGAGGTTCACGCAAAGGGCACAAGAGAAAGCTCCCGCAAAGACACAAAGAAATCCCTGGGCTTGTTTGCGGGAACTCTTAGCGTCCGTACGTGAAAAGGAAACTTCATACGTTAAACTACTAGAGGAGCTTACGAATAATGATAAGGTAGCACACAAAAGCTTAGAAGAGAATCCTCGTAAAGAGGTAAAGAAACCTTTGGCTTCCTTTGCGAAAATCCTTGGTGTCTTTGCGTGAAACAGAAATCCAAAACCATGACCGAAAATGAAATATCATATGAAGTAATTGGTGCGGCAATTGAGCTGCACCGTGTTTTAGGTCCTGGTTTGCTTGAAAGTGTTTATGAAGTGGCATTGGCTCGGGACCTTTTAGAACTTGGCTTTCAAGTAGAGCAACAAATGGGTTTGCCTTTCACTTACAAGGAGCTTGAATTCGATCGCGGTTTCCGAATGGATCTTTTAGTGAACCAAAAGGTGATTGTGGAAATAAAGTCAGTAGAAAGTTTGGCTCCAGTTCATTTCTCACAAACATTGACTTACTTGAAGTTAGCCGATAAGAAATTAGCACTCTTGATAAATTTTAACGTTCCCGTGTTAAAAGAGGGAATTCATAGAATGGTAAATAACCTTTAATCTTTGTGCGCTTTGCGAAAATACTTAGCGTCTTTGCGTGAAACTTAAATCAGCGTCATCCGCGTTCTAACAATGATAACTACTTGGAAAAATAATCAAGCCCCCAAGCCACCGTTCTACGCGGTGATTTTTATTTCCCGCAAAAGTGAAAACCTGGAAGGCTATGAGGAAATGGACGCCCACATGATGGAACTGGCCCAGCAGCAGCCAGGGTATTTGGGCTACAGCTCTGTTTCAAAACCGGAGGGAGGCATTTTTATCAGCTATTGGCGGGATGAAGCAAGCATCAAAAACTGGAGAATAAATCTGCAGCATGGTGAGGCTAAAGCCAATGCTCAAAAGTGGTACAGCTATTATCACAGCATGATTTCTAAAGTAGAGAGCAGCCACATTTTTGAAGCCTCTCTTAGTGACCTTACGTAAATTAAGTAAGCACAAATCAGGTTAGGAGAACTAAAGTTACAGCATGCTATCAACTTGAATGCTGGTTTAATAATCTGATCAATTATAGCGAGAGTGGCTAAAACATTGGTTCTGTAGCGCTATAACTCATATTTTTGCGCCTTACAAAATCAATATTATGCAGAACGCTGTAGACCAGGGCCATGTTGAAGTAACTCTAAACAATGGCTTGGCCGAAATAGAATTTTACCATCCAATGAGTAATTCCCTTCCGGGAAAGCTGTTAGCCAAGTTGGCCCAATCCATCACAGATGCAGGCACCAATGATGAGGTAAAGTTGATTCTTTTGAAATCTGCTGGCGACCGTGCCTTTTGTGCCGGAGCTTTCTTTGATGAACTGATTTCCATTGAAGACCTGGAAACCGGAAAGAAGTTTTTCAGTGGTTTTGCCAATGTGATAAATGCCATGCGCAAATGCCCAAAACTTATTATTGGCCGAGTACATGGTAAGGCTGTGGGCGGTGCTGTAGGTTTAGCTTCATCTGTAGACTATTGTTTTGCAACGGAACATGCTTCCGTAAAACTTTCAGAATTGGCAGTGGGTATTGGGCCATTTGTGGTTGGCCCAGCGGTAGAGCGTAAAATTGGCCTTAGCGGGATGAGCGAATTGGCTATAAATGCCACCGAGTGGCGTAGTGCATCGTGGGCACATACCCGTGGACTTTACTATGAAATCTTCCCAACTATTGAAGAAATGGATAAGGGGATTGATGCATTGGTTGGAAAACTAATGAAATCAAATCCTGAGGCTATGAGCCTGCTTAAAGGAGTATTCTGGAAGGGCACGGAAGACTGGGATTCGCTTTTGGCCGATCGTGCTGCGATGAGTGGCAAACTAGTGCTTTCTGACTTTACCAAGAATGCCATACAAGCCTTTAAAAAGAAATAACACAAAACCTCTCACTTAAATTAAACCTCATGAAAAAACCATTACTATTTGCACTCTGCTTATTATTTGTGCAGGGCATTATGTACGCACAACCAGACACTACAATGGTGCCTGTTAACCCTAAAGACACCGCCTGGAAAATTGGCGGAAACTTGGGGCTTCAATTCACACAATCATCTTATCAAAACTGGCAGGCCGGTGGTGTAAACTCTATAGCCGGTAATGGTTTGGTAAACATTTTTGCCAATTATGATAACGGTGGTGCGTGGACCTGGTACAATAGATTAGACCTGGGTTATGGTCTAAACTTTCAGGATACGGTTTTTATTAAAACGGATGACCGCGTTGAGTTTACTTCTCGTATAGATAGAAAAATAAGCAAAGTGTGGAATGCATCGGCACTTGTAAACTTCCGCACCCAATTTGCCAATGGTTATGCCAATGCAGGCGAGCGAGGAGATTCCATCCGAATTTCAGGGCCAATGTCTCCCGGGTATCTGGTAACTGCAGTGGGTTTTACCTATAAGCCCAATAAAAAGTTCAGTGCATTTATTTCGCCACTAACCTCCAAAATGACTTTTGTACAAGATCAGAGACTTGCTAATGACGGAGCTTTTGGTGTAGACGAAGCGGTACGTGATACTGTAAATGGGGCTTATGTAGTGGTTGAAGATGGAAAGAACTTCAGACAGGAAGTAGGGGGCTATGTGAACATTGCTTACAAAACACCTATCGTAAAAAACGTGGATATGCAGTTTAGCCTCAATCTCTTCTCTAACTACCTGGATGGGCAATACAAGTTTATTGATGTAAACAGTGAGTTTTTACTATTTATGAAGGTGAATGATTACATCACGGCTAACCTTGCTCTAAATCTTATCTATGACCACGACATTATTTTTGATACCAATGATGACGGTATCATGGATGGTCCTCGCACACAGTTTAAACAAGTGTTGGGTATTGGCCTTACTTACAATTTTGGTGATCAGCTAAAGAAAAAATAAAACAGTACGTTTTTAAGCTATAAGAAAAGGCGTGACTACCTAGGTAGTCACGCCTTTTTTAGTGGTGATTTCGAGGAGTTAGATCATCGCATTTTTAAGGAATTGCTGAACGGGGCTCGCGGCCTTAAAGTTTTCAATGCAATAATCCATAAAGTCGTTTTTAAGAATAAGCTCGGGGTCATCATTCTTCATAAAGAAAAACTGCTTTTTGTAAAGCAGAGGTTGTTTTTCACCCGCCTCCTGAAATTCCTTTGGCAGGCGTTTGTTTTCCTCACCTTTTATCCCATCAAAATGGGTATTAAAGTTTTTGTCCTTTCGCAGGCTTTCAAATTCTTTAGGCTGATTGGCTATTTGCTGGCGCACGGCAGTCAGCTGATCTGGCTTTAAAAAATAGGCTCCGCCCCCAATTGAAGTATGCTCTGGCCCAAGGGCAATATAAAAACCTGGTATAGAGTGATCCTTTCTTCCACCGCTAGAGATAATTGCGGAGCGATCCAGTTTGTATGGAGTTTTGTCCTTCGAAAATCTGATATCCCGGTTTATCCTGAAAATAGCATCCTTGGCCTCAATGTTTACAGATGGGTCAAACTTTTGG
>CAXBJE010000018.1:0-15684 GCA_963975525.1 uncultured Owenweeksia sp.
TTGGCATAAATTAGGCGAGGGGTTTTACTTTGGCTCTTTTTGTTGAGGTCGGGTTCTGTAAATATTTTACTCCCATACTTTACCACTTCCATTAGTTGCTTTGCCTTGTCTTTGCGTATTGGTCTAATATCTTGTCCACCTTTCCTTGCGTGTTTTGTTGTCCACTTTTTGAGCCATTCATCAACTAATAGTTTGGCTGTAGCCTTGTCAGGTACTAATAAATGAAAATGTGGATTATATGTTTTCCTTATGGGGTTAAAGTTGCATTCTAAAGATTTTATGCCAATTAGCTCAATACCCTTTCCTCTTTGGTGTCTTTTGCGCTGAGCATCCTTAATTTCTTTAAAGGCTCTGAGCATTGCCTTAACATAAAACCTTAGCTTAATAGCTCGCACTGATACAATGGTGAGGGTCAGGAATTGAGGGTCTGGCCAAGTCTCCATTACTGGCAAGTACCTATTAATAATATCCGCTTTACGGTTCGCATTGCAGAGGGTGCAAATACGGTTTTTGCAATATTGACCATGTAACTTGCCCTCATGGGTAAAAACCTTTTGTTGGCAGTGGTAAGTATTCCAAAACTGTTTAGGGCAATGTCCGCGCTCCTTGGCAATATCAACTAGGGTAATAGCAAGACATTGAGAAATTACTTTGCGTTTAGCCTTTCCTTTTAGGGCATCTGTATTGTTGAGGTCAGAGCCTTGCCCTGAAAGCAATCTAGGCTCGTTGGTGCTATTTTCTGTCCAACTTTGTGCTAATGTATAGATGCGCCCCCCATTATCGTTTAGGGAGCGGCTAGCAGAGGCCAACTTATTTGGCTTTTTTGCTTAGGTAAGTATCAGCCTCAGCCTCAATTTGGGAGTGGCTTTTGCGCTTACCTTCCTGTAAATATTTAATAAGCTCAGCCTTTAGGAAATAGCAACGCTTGGAGCGTTTCATTACTGGAATACTCCCTTTGCTAATAAGGCCGTAAATAGTGGGTTTTGAAAGGTTGAGAAATACCGCGCATTGCTCCACGGTTAATAGTTCGTCAACTTCTTGTTGAGGTGGGTTAGAGCTTGCCCTTATAAGGTTCTCAATACGCTTTAACTGTGTAAATAATTGACTTACCGCTTGTGGTAGTTTGTCAAATGTAATTGCTTCCATTGCTCAATACTTTATGATTAGTGAGCAATGGTAGAAGGGGCATTTAGGGGCAAAAAGGGGGAGTACTCCCTAAGTTAACTTTTGATAGTCGTTTTGTACTGTTTGTCTATGTAAGTGGGCAGTGTAACGGCTTTGTTCTGGCTTATGCAAAGAGTTTATAAGTCCTTTAATAGTGCGGCCATCCTTATCAGAATCGAATATTTTGGAAATTATAGAGTTTCTTTTGTCCAAAGTGCGTGAATACTTCTTTTGAATCTGATCTATAAAGCCAAGAAAATCCAGCATTGCCACATTATAGGGCATTTTATTTACAGCTAGCAACTCAATAAGTGCAAACTGACTTTCTTGTGATAAGCTTTTCACCTTTTCCAGTTCAAAGAAACCGTACTTACTCAAACGCTCACTCAAATATTGCCCGTTGGTTTTCTCTGGTTCGGTCGTTTTATTTATTAGGTAAGGCTCAATGTCTTTAATAAACTTTATTTCATCTTTATACCAATTTTTCAAAGCCTTTCTATATCCATCTTCTTCACTCTTTGATTTGCTGGTATAGCCTTCTTTCAACTTTAGTTTTCGTTCGCTTAACACAAGCTCCAGTTTGATGATCTCAGGCTTTGAAAGCAAACCACCTTCATACATTTTTGAGGTGTTTATTTCTCGCAGTATTGTATCTGTTAACTGTAATAAATACCCCTTTAGGCTTTCTTTGCTGTGAGGGGTAAAGCAAGCATAGCCGGAAAACCTGTTAATGGTAGGCTTATCTTTTGCAAATGGCAGTTGGCGTTCAAACCTGTCCTTTAAATGGCTAAATAGACTTAAATGGAACGGGAACTCTTTAAGCCATTTTTGGTAAGTGTGATAAAGTACATTAAGGTCTGTTGTAGTTTGTGAATTTTCTTTAGATGGCTGTTTAGGTTTAGCATCATACTTTGCCATAAATTTTATTAGCCTTGCCCTTTTGTCTTCTGGTAATTTTTGGCTTTTAATATACCAGTTCACGTCAGACAAATACTCATTTGCACCAATCGAAGGTATGCCAAAGCTCGTATTAATATAATCAATATAGTCAGTGATAATCTCAAACCATTCGCTATCATTAATATAAGCCTTTATGATGTGCTCAGTGTAGGATAAGCGGTTTAAAATCAGAGTTGGAACATCTTTATACAATGCCTTATTGAACCACTTATAGCGTAAAATTGAGGAATGCCGTGGACAGCATTTCGGGAATTTTTCAAACCACTCAACTTGCCGCTGATAAATTACCGAATGAGGCTCACAGCAATATGGAAAGGTTTGACCCGTCCTATCATTTTTTGGAACTATATAGCCTTCTGGCGCTGTTACTTCAGTAGGTAATATAAATTTATTTTCAAGCTTAACTTCGGTAAAAAGGTTTTCCATTAATCAAAAGTCAGTTTAATTTTATTAGTTGTATCACGCTTGGTTTTGTCAATAACCTTGGCGTAAATCTGAGTGGTTTTAAGGTCGCGGTGTCCTAGCATCTTTGAAACGGTGTAAATGTCCGTTCCATTGGCTAACTGTAATATTGCGTATGTATGTCTAAAACAATGAAAGGTAATGTCCTTTGTAATACCAGCGGCTCCGATCCATTGGAATAAGTGCTTATTATGGTAGGCCGAATACTTTAAACCATCAAACACTTTCTTATGCGGCTCTCCAGCTTCTCCAAGTAATTCAAAGGCTTGCTCAGAAATTGGCAGAACCTCAGCACCCTTGGTTTTCTTTTGCTCAAACTTTATAAAGTAGCCTTGTTCTTTCACAAATTCCAGTTCACTCCATTTTAGTTTTTCAATATCCGAAAACCGCAATCCGGTAAGAGCAGAAAACAAAGCTGCTTTTTTCATTAGCGGGTTATTACATGGAGTTTTTACCAAAGAGTTTAATTCCTCAATGGTCAAAAAGTCACGGTGGGTTTCAGCGGGTTTTATAGAATCAACGTAAGAGTTGAGGTCTTTCCCTAAAAAACCCTCTTTATAAGCTTGTTTTAAGGCTGCTTTAAACTTATTAAAGTAGGAGTGGGCTGAGTTCTGGGCAAGGTAGGTTTTGTTACTTCTTTTGCTTTTTGCAGTAAGTAGATGCTCTTTAAAATCATTACAAAAGGTTTCGTTGAGGTCGGAAAAAGCCACCTTGCCACCTGTAAAGTCGTTGAGGTAGTTTAAAGCGGATATCCAATTATCATGGTTAGAGCTTTTGCGCTTATTGGCTAATTTGGTGAAATACTCAACAAAGTCTTTTGCTCCTTGGCGGCTTATTTTGAGCTGTTGTTTTTCAAACTCAGTATAAATTTCAGGTTTGTTAAGCTCGTTATGCCTTTTTTGAGCAATGGTTTCAGCCATCTGTAAGGCTTGCTTATTTGCGGTTTTCTCAAATGGGGTTTTAGGTTTGTCCAAAATGTAGATGCCTAAAAACTCTCTTCTTGTTTCCTTTCCCGTTTCTGGGTCAGTAATAGGAGGGTAGAAGTCTAAGAATAGGCTATGTCTCCCTTTGGTGATTGCCTTTTGCCTTACAGTTACTTTGATTGCCATACTTATTTATTTGAAACCTCAACTCAGTAAATGAGGTACAAATATTTGTACCTCGAAAGTGCCAAGGTACAAATAAGGTACAAATGGATACAAAGAAAACGGATAACATTACAAACAAAGCAATGAGTGTGTTTTGCTGTTATCCTTTACATTAAAGGGTTTGGTGGTGGTTTGAGGGGGTGTTTGTATCTGGTTGGTTTGTGGTGGTTACTTTCCGATACAAAACTTCCCAAAGATGTTCCCTAGTATATCCCTATCTGTATCAACCTCACCTATAATGCTCCCTAAGTGCTTCAGTGCTTCACGGATATCCATTGCCATAAAGTCGCCACTAATGTTGTTGGCCATACCTTCTTCTACACGAATAATATCCTCAAGGCTTTGCTGCAGGGCGTGGTAATGGCGGGCGTTGGTTACTATGGTTTGGTTGCTGTTTATTAAACTCAGGTTTACGCTAGCCGATAATGCTTTTATCAATGTATCTAACCCGGTTTTATGTAGGGCTGAAATCATTATCATTTCAGGAAATTCTTCAAATTGTTTTTTAAGCATTTCCTCATCGGCCAGATCCATTTTATTGGCAACAATCAGCAACTTTTGGTCACTTAGCTTTTGCTGTAATTCCTCAATTTCCTTTCTGATTAACAGGTGCCTCGGCAAACCTCGCTTATCAATTATGGTCTTTTCGTCATCTGCAGATTTATGTCCAAAACTTGTTGTGGCTCCGGCTGCATTAAACATGTACAACACAAATTGGCTTTGGCTGATTTTCTCAAAAGTCTTTTGAATCCCCATAGATTCCACCACATCCTCCGTTTCTCTAATTCCGGCAGTATCAATAAACCTGAACTTAATTCCATTGATGGAGATTTCATCTTCAATGGCATCGCGGGTGGTACCGGCAATTTCGGTTACAATGGCTTTTTCCTCATTCAGCAGGGCATTGAGCAGGGTAGACTTACCCGCATTGGGTGCGCCCACAATGGCTACCGGCACACCGTTTTTTATTACGTTACCAGTGTCAAAAGAATCAATCAGTCTCTTAACCACGGTTTTTATCCGCGTAAGCAAATTGGTAAGCTGAGTACGGTCGGCAAACTCCACATCCTCCTCAGCAAAGTCAAGCTCCAGCTCTATTAGTGAGGCAAAGTTGATGAGCTCGCCACGTAGCTCTTTAATTTCATTGGAAAAGCCACCACGCATCTGCTGTATAGCCACTTGGTGTGCCGCCTTACTTTCTGATTCTATAAGATCGGCCACAGCCTCAGACTGGCTTAAATCCATTTTGCCGTTTATGAAAGCGCGCATGGTGTATTCACCGGGGTCGGCCATACGGCAACCATTTTTAAGCAGCAGCTTAATTATTTGCTCTTGTATATAAACCGAACCGTGACAGGAAATCTCAATCACATCTTCGCCAGTGTAGGAGTGGGGGTTGGTAAAAACGCCAACCATAACTTCGTCTAAGGTTTGTTGGCCATCCACTATTTTCCCAAAGTGTAGGGTGTAGCCCTTGGCTTCGGAAACCGGCTGTTTTTTATAGGGTCTAAAAACCTTGTCAAAAATTGAAAAACTTTCAGCACCCGAAAGCCTAATCATAGCAATAGCGCCCATTCCCTGTGGGGTGGAAAGAGCACAAATAGTATCGTCCATTCGCATAGCGCGAAATTAGAGGTTAGATATGAGACACTAAATGTTAGACAATAGATTTGAGAAATAATACGGTAAAGTAAACTCAGCTACCACTACCCACTTATTCAGCAATACAAAGCACAGGTATCCCCATTGGGTTTAGTACCATGTTGGTTTTGTCCACATTGCCAAAGTAGCGGTTCTCTTCAGAGGTTTGAGACATAATGGAAATAAGATCGGAGCCTGAGTTTTTGGCTTCATCTAAAACCTCGCGGGCATAGCCAATGGAGTAAACTTTAGAGTCACGAAGTACCAGATTATACTTAATGCCTTGTTCATTAAAGCTCTTTTTAGTTTGCTCAAGGTTTTTGGCAAGACCTTCATGTAGGGTTCCATCTTCCTTAAACAGACAAAATACTTCTACACTGGCATCAAGCAGTTTGGCCCAATGTGCAGTTTGGTCAATCTTAATTTGAAAATTATCATGTGGCCCCATTGGGAAGAGAATCTTCTCAAAACCGCCATCAGGCATAGGGGAGTTATCTTGTACAACAAGTGCCGATACGTGCAGACTTTGAATAAGCTTAATAACATTGGCACCAAACAGGGTTTGAAAAATACCCTTTTGGCCGTGGGTTCCAATTACCACAAAGTCAGAGTCGCTTAGTTGCAACAATTTGGGCACCTGGCTCATATAGTCTCCTTCGCCTACAGTTACCTCGTAGGCTACGTCCATATTTTTTATTCCTGTAAAATCAATAAGTTTTTGTTCAATTTCCTCAGTAGATTCATCTGAATGATTTGAGATGTGCAACACATTCACCTTTGCACCTTCTTGCTTGGCCAACTGACAGGCATAAGCGGTGGCAACTTTGGAGGTTTCTGTGAAGTCTATAAGTACACTAATGATATTCATTTTTTAAAATTTGGTTGTGCGAGGGCTAAAATTACTGTTTTACTTGTTATATTGACTATTTGTGGAATCAATTTCAACAAATGATTTTTTTAGCTAAAAAAGCCATTACATAAAATATTAGTTGGAGTATGGTTGAATTTAGTCACTCATCATAAGGTAGGTAATTAACAACACTTGTTACAGACGCGAATAGATTTTGGGTGCATCTTCGTGCTCTTAACTTACCTAGGTATTTAGGTTACCATGAATGTAGACGAAATGGAAAATTGGGTTTGGAACACTCTACAAAGTGGCTTGAGTAAAAGCTACACTTACCACAATGTTCAACATATCACATCTGTGGTTAATGATCTTCAATTCTTTGTGGATCATTATAAACTAAGTAGATACGAACATAGTTTATTGAAAACAGCTGCACTGTTTCATGATATTGCGTTTGTTAAATCTCATGTAAACCATGAGGCTGAAAGTGCTGCTATTGCGGAGGAGCAACTGCCAAAATATGGGTTTAGTATAGAAGAGATTGAAATAGTGAAAGGAATGATTCTGGCCACTAAACTACCACAGTCGCCAAAAACGTTTTTAGAAGAAATACTATGCGATGCAGACCTCTTTTACCTTGGAGGCAAGGAATACTTTGAAATTGCCACAGGACTAAAGCAGGAGTGGACTAATATCGGTTTTCTTAAAGATGATGAGCAAAAGTGGATTGAAGCACAGTTAGGATTCTTAAAAACGCACACCTACCATACTGAATACGCTCGCAAAGAATTGCAACCAGGAAAACTCAGGATAATAAAGGAACTGGAAATACAAAAGAACAATTTGATCAATTAGACTAGCGAATAATCAAACCTGATGAAAGAAGGCTCCAAATGGAGCCTTCTTTTTTTTGTGAATATTTCATGCTGATAAATCAGTACCCAAAAATTTCTTCCAAGGTTAATTCCCTTACGGTGCCTAACTTATTCAATGCCTCCATATCAAGGTTTTCCTTTTTGCCTACCACCAGGTAGGTGTAGTTCTGACCTTTAATATTAGTGTCGAAGAATTTTTGAAGGTCATCCATTTTCATTTTTTGCATTTCTGCATACATATTGGCTGTAGGGTTTTCAGTCATTCCTCTGTCTAGTGTGCTTTGATAACTCCAGTAAATGGAGGCTTTGGTAATAGGGTTAGTTTCCACCTGTTTCATGGCGCCAATTAGTGCCTGCTGAAATTGAGACTCTTCCCTTGGCATTGTCGTCATTAGCTCTTGCATGGCATTTACTGCCGCGCCTAACTTATCACTTTGGGCACCGATATAGGCACGCACAAAATGGGCTTCATCCATACGAGAGGGGGTGGTGTATACTGAGTAGGCAGAGTAGGCCAAGGCCTTTGATTCTCTTATTTCCTGAAATACAATTGAGGAAAGACCCGACCCAAAATATTGATTGAAAACATCGGCTGCAGCCATATTGGCTTTATTAAAGTTTTCACCTCTGCTCAGCATCATTAACTCGGTTTGCACCTGATCGTAGTTTACAAAGTACACCACGTTTTCATTCTGTGCAGTATAGTCGTATTTCCTTCTTTCGGGATAATCCTTAAGCTCCAACTTTACAGGATGTTCTTTGCGAATAAGCTCTAAAACATCTGCCTGAGCCGATGGTCCGTAGTAGAAAACCTTGTGCTTATAGTTTTTTAAGCCTTTAATCTTACTGGCAAGATCTTCGGGATTTATGGCCCTCAACTCCTCCTCCGAAAGGATATCCGTTTGAGGCGAATTTTTACCATAGATGGCATAATTCATCATTCCTCTGTACAGGATGCTGTTTTTGTCCAGTTTGGCATTGGTTCGCTTTTTCAGCTTTCCATCAATCAACTTGGTGTACGATTCTACATCAGCCTTTACATTGGCCAATAGCTCTTCAAACAACTTGGTGCCTTCTGTAAGGGATTCATTCAATCCGCTAAGGGTTACATATACACGATCATCTCCGGCATACACAGAATAATCTAAGCCCAGGTCGTAAAACTTGCGTTTGATTTCATCTATCGTATATTTTGAAGTACCCAGGTAGGGGAGATATTCAATGGCCAGAGCCAACTCCTGATCATTACGGGAGCCCATATCAAAAATGTAGTTTAGCTGGAACAGTTGATTGGTTTTATTCGGTACATAAAACAACTCAAGGTTAGAGAAGGCTTGGGCGCGTTGAATGTCTTTACTGTAATCAACAAAGTGCGGTGTGGCTCTTTGAGAGGGTGTTTTCTCCCACTTATCCCTAAACGAGGAGTTTGTCCCTCTGTTTATTTGTACTGCGGTAATGGCGGGCTTTTCCAGGCGAAGCGGATCACGTGCACCCTGCCTTTTATTCACCAAAACGTAATTGTCTTTTAGGTTTTTATTAGCCCATGAAACCACGCGTCCCTTGCTGATCTTAGCCATTTCATCATAGTAATTGGCGTAATAGGTCCAGGGCTTATCGTAAATAAATCCATCTATAATGGTACTTGCCTTCCAGTTGTTATACTCGGCCTGGCGCATTTGCGATTTCTTTTCATTTAAAATGATGGATTTTAAAAGCTGCTCGTCAAATTTTCCTTTTTTCAGCTGGTCAATTTGCCCAAGCATTAAGGCGTTGGCCTCTTCTAATGTTTGTCCCTCACGTGGGGTAACTCCCAAAGTTAGCATGGAATAATCCTTATACGAATTGGCATAGGCGTAGGCTCTCAGCACTTTTTGGGTAGTGTTTAGGTTTTGGTCAATCAAGCCCGCCTCACCATTGCTTAGTACGCTGGAAACCAAATCTGCCATCATCGCATCCTCGCTGTCAATACCATTAACGCGATATGCCAAAATGCTAAACTCGGCCTCGGTACCTGTTACTTCCTTTACAATAGGTGCCTTAATTTCCGGTTGTCCGGGATTTTTATACTGTGCGGGTGTTTCCCCTTTTTTCCATGACCCAAAATGCTTTTCAATTAAATCAATGGTTTTATCAGGATCCAAGTCTCCAACCAAAATAATAGCCACATTATTGGGCACATAATACTTGTCAAAATAATTATGAATGGCCACCATAGAGGGATTCTTTAGGTGCTCCCCGGTACCGATGGTAGATTGAGTTCCATAGGTGTGATTTGGAAAAAGAGCCTCCAGTAAAGCGTAGTAGGCCTGGCGGTTGTCGCTATCCTGTGTTCTGTTAAACTCTTCAAATACGGCTTCCAACTCTGTGTGAAACAGCCTAAGGGTTAGCTCCTTAAACCTTTCGGACTCTACCATCATCCACTTTTCCATTTCAATGGTTGGGATATCACTGATGTACACCGTGCGCTCTAAAGAAGTGTAGGCATTTACTCCACGCGCTCCAAGGGCGCTCACCATTTGGTCATACTCATTGGTGGCCACAAACTTTGACGCTTCGTTGCTCAGGCTATCAATTTTTGCGTAGATGGCTTTTCGTTTAGCCTCATCGTTTGTTTTACGGTAAAGTTCATATTTGCGGCTAATTTCCTCCAGTAATGGTTTTTCCTTTTCCCAATTAAGGCTACCCATTTTTGAGGTGCCTTTAAAAAGCATGTGCTCCAGATAGTGCGCCAAGCCCGTAAATTCGGCTGGATCATTTTTACTACCTGTCCTTACGGCAATGTTGGTACTTACGCGTGGTTCGTCCTTATTTACGGAGAGATAAACCTGTAAGCCATTGCTTAAGGTGTACTGAAGTACATTGTATGGATCGTTGGGAACCGTTTTAAAATCGTGCTTATATTCTGTTGAAAAGGCCGTGCTAAAAGGAATTAGCAGTACCAGAAATACCTTTGATGCTGAAAGTTTCATTTACAGTTGTTATAAAATTTGGTGGCCTAAAAGTACTCTCTTTCGCGTTTTGCCAGATAAAAAATGCAAATAGTGAGTATTTGGAGTCAGATATTAACAAACGGGTGATTTAGACTTATTTGTGAGAAGAGCGTAAAGTTTAATTGTAACTGGAATTAAAGCTCTCAATATTCATATTAGATGGTCATAATTAAAAACACTAATTATCTTCGCCCCATTAACGCATAGCTATGAAAAAGATACTAGTCGCCAATAGAGGAGAGATTGCATTAAGGGTAATGAAATCGGCAAGAGAAATGGGAATAGGTACCGTTGCGGTATATTCTGAAGCCGATAGAAATGCTCCACACGTAAAATATGCTGATGAGGCTGTATGCCTTGGGCCGCCTGCTTCTTCAGAGAGTTACCTGTTGGGAGACAAAATCATAGAAGTTTGTAAAAAATTAGGCGTTGATGGTATTCATCCCGGTTACGGTTTCCTTTCAGAAAATGCGGGTTTTGCTGAAAAAGTAGAACAGGCAGGTATCACGTTTATTGGCCCCTCTGCACACTCTATGCGAATTATGGGCGACAAGCTTTCTGCTAAGGACGCTGCCAATAAATTCAATATTCCTTTAGTTCCGGGTACTGATGGTGCTATTACCGATATTGAGGAAGCCAAAAACATAAGTGCAAACATTGGTTTTCCGGTTCTTATTAAGGCCTCTGCCGGTGGTGGTGGTAAGGGTATGCGCATTGTTGAAAGAAGAGAAGATTTTGAGGAGCAAATGCATTTGGCCATTAATGAAGCTGTATCGGCCTTTGGAAACGGAGCGGTATTTATTGAAAAGTATGTTACCTCACCAAGGCATATCGAAATTCAGGTACTGTGCGATAAGCATGGTAATGGAGTTCACCTTTTTGAACGCGAATGCAGTATTCAGCGCAGGCATCAAAAGGTTATAGAAGAGGCTCCATCGGCTGTTTTGACTCCAGAGATAAGAGAGCAAATGGGGCAAACTGCTTTGCAGGTGGCCAAAAGTTGCGATTATGTGGGCGTAGGTACCGTGGAGTTTATTTTAGATGAAAACAAGGATTTCTTCTTTTTAGAGATGAATACCCGCCTTCAGGTAGAACATCCGGTAACGGAAATGATTACCGGAGTGGATTTGGTGAAAGAGCAAATAAAAGTGGCAAGGGGAGAGAAGCTGTCCTTTACTCAGGATGATTTGAGTATTAACGGGCATGCGATGGAGGTGCGTGTTTATGCTGAAAACCCACGCAACAATTTCTTACCTGATATTGGTACGCTTAAAGTTTACGAAAGACCACATGGCCCGGGAATAAGGGTAGATGATGGTTTTGAGGAAGGAATGGAGATTCCAATCTATTATGATCCCATGATTTCTAAACTCATTACTCACGGGAAGGATAGAACCGATGCCATACAGCGAATGATAAGGGCCTGTGAGGACTACCGCATTGTTGGAATCCAAACAACACTTCCTTTCGGGAAATTTGTAATGCAGAACGAGCATTTTGTTAGCGGAAATTTCGATACTCATTTTGTGGCTAAACACTATAATTCCAGTGATTTAGACTTTTCGGATGAAAAAGAAAAGGAAGTTGCAGCCATGATGTTGGCACATATTTTGGAAAATAAACGTTCTAACAAGTCAGCAATTGGAAATGCAGCCAAGGCTTCCTCATGGAAAAGAAACCGCACTGCCTAGGGTTTTCATAAGCTGCAACTTATTTCGATTATCAACATGAAGCGACTACTCTACATTTTCTGCATCGCCTTTTTTTCGGGGCTTACTGCTTATGCCCAACCTAATAAAACAGGCTCGGATAGCATTGTTCAATACCTGCATCGCTCTAGTAAAGAGGTGATGAATGCCATTATTGTGGATGGTGATACCATACCCATTGTGGTGCTGGACGAAGTATTGTTAATCAACACACCCTCGTTTAGTTCGGATGAAGCACGCAGGCGTTATCAAATCCTTAAAAGGAAAGTGTTTAAGGTTTATCCCTATGCCGTAATTGCTGGTAATAAGCTGGATAGCCTAAACTTACAGTTAGCTGATATACGTGGAAAAAGGAACCGAAAGAAGTACATTAAGGAGTTTCAGGACTATTTAGAAGGCCGCTTTGAAGATGAACTCAAAGCGCTTACCCGTACTGAAGGGCAGATACTTTCAAAACTTATTTCCCGGGAAACCGGCATTACCACCTACGAACTTATTGACACTTACCGTAGTGGATGGAATGCCTTTTGGTGGAATACAGCTGCGGCATTTTATGATATCAGCCTTAAGATTCCCTATTCGCCAGAAACCAGTGAAGAAGATCGATTAATTGAAAATATCCTTCAGCGGGCCTTCATCAATGACCAGTTGGTAGAGCGGAAGAAGATTACAAAGTTGTATTAGGCCTCGCTTAGCAGCCGTGGGTTTTTAGCACATCTGGGTTAACTTTTCCATCACGAGGCATTTAGTAACACGGTTGAGCACAATACAACTGTTTTAACCTTACTGCGTCTAAAAATCATAGAACTCAACCCACGCTGCTATGTCTAAGCTTTTTCTTTCTATATCTCTTTTTGTATTTAGAGCTTATGTTCAGGCCCAGCTTTATTACACAAGCCCTTGTGCTACACTTTATTTTGTGGAGCCAGCTCAAATTGAAGAATACTTCAATGAGCAAGATGATGAAGCGTTTATAGCAGCGGTGACAAAAAGACTGCCGATAGACACAATTTGTGGTGTGAACAGAGTTGATTGGAAGCTCCACGGGCGTCAGGGTGCATACCTGTTGTTATCGGTGGATGGGGGAAGGCTAGATTGGAAAATCTTTTATAAGAACAATCTTGAGTATGATTTAGTCCCAAATGGAAATAATGCATGGCTCTACCTATATGATAGGTTCACCTTACAACCAATCACTGACGCATCAATAAAAAAAGGAGGAAAGACTTCTTTATTTGATACAGCACAAAATGCCTATCACTTAGATTTTGGTTTTTTGGAATCTGGAAAGCCAATAAGTATATTTATCCAACAAGGTGAAAACGCAGTAATTACCAACGTTCAAAAAGGATTTAATTTTTATCGGTCTATTACATATTGGTATCATAGAAAGGGCTTTGTTCTTTTACAACCTTTTAGGAGAAACAACAATCGTTATGGCTATCTAGCACTTAATAAGCCCAAATTCAGGGTGGGTGATACGCTCATGTATAAAGCCCAAGTATTGAACCATAAGGGTAAGGCATCAGCTAATTTAGGACTTGAGTTCCAATACTATGACCCAGTAAAACGTAATTCAATTACTAAAACTTTAGAGGGTCTAAATCACTACAGAGAAGGAGTATTTAGTGGAAATTTTATTGTGCCAGACTCGCTTGAAGGAAAACATGCAACTTTTTGGGTCACAACGGGAGGAAATAGAATTGCTAACATAAAACAATCCATTAGAATAGAGGATTACAGATTAGATGAAATAACTTTTAGCGGAAAAGTTTTAAACGATGACAATACGTTTTATAGTAATCAACCATTATTACTTGAGTTTTTGGCTCATGATGATAATGGACTGCTAGTGCTAGATGGTAAGGTAGATATTGAAATTTCATATCAAAGCTTAAAAAGAGATAGTGTTTTTGACCAGCTGGTAGTACCCAATATTTTTTTAGATACTACAATTACCTTAGATCCGGTTGGTAAAACATTGTACAAGTATTACGGCCCTGAAAAATTGCCGAGCACTTTTTCCTTGTTTGCAAGGGTAGAATTTAAAAATTCAGAGAATGAGACTCATAGTGATTATTATACTATGGCTTATAATTCCAACCCACTACCTTTTAAAATTAAAAAGGAAGATCATGGATTCTACTTTTTGCCTTTAGATACAGTGAATGGATGTACTGAGCAAAATGTAAAAGTGAAGGGCTTTAAAAATGACCTCTCTAAGTTTAATTATCATCGAAAGGAAGAAGAAGACAGCCTGGTAATAAATAAAAATGTAAGCTGCAATCATTTTGAACCCTTTACTGCACAGGCGGATTATTACAAAATTGAATGGAACAATAGGTTCATCCAAAGAATTGAGAAACCTTACCTCAGTAAAACTCCCTCTTTTGGATTTTCCAAGGAGACAGCTTTTGTTTATTTCCCACATTCAGAAGTTTACCCTATTCTCTATAGAATATTAGAAAATGGACGCAAACAAATTGCAAGTGGCAAAGCAACTGGGGATACTGTTTTTTTTGGGAGTTCAAAAGCTGATTACGTGGTGATTGAATATCAAAGACTTGGTCAAAGTTATCAGGAGTATCAAATATTTTCGTTTAAAAAAATATATGATGATCCAGTTGACAGATTAAGGGTAAATATCGATGGCCCAATGAAAATAAGGCCGGGTGAAAAAGTTGATTGGGATTTAAAAGTATCCAATTCTACTGGAGTACTTTCTGATTTAGACATTGTGGGGATGTCCGCCAAAAAAAGCTTTGAAGACCCTTTGTTTGCAGAGCGACTGCCCTTTATCAATTATAAGCGTGGAGTAAAGATTCCCAATGAAGCACATCTTCGGTCAGATGTAAATGACAGATGGTCGAAGCGTTTAAATATTTCCAAGGAAGCTTTTAATCACCTGAACCTTTCTGAGCATCCCAGATATAAATTCCTTTTTAGGGAAGAGGCTTTGGCTTTGGATACTTTTTCACTACCAGAAGCATCAGAGTTTGGTCAATTGGCTGCCTTCATTTATAAAGAAACGACACAAGAGAGCATCTACTATATTTTGGCCAATGGCGTTCCAATATATGTTTACAACCTCGCTAACGAGAAATTTAGCTTTCCTCTGGCTCCTGGTATTTATAAACTACAAGTCAGAGGCAGAGATTTCTCTCTTACCATTCCTGATGTTGAAGTATATGCTAATAAAAAAACTGAGGTGGCCGTGAATTTCAGCAATCTTCCATCCAATGTTAGTGTAATCGAAAAACCAACATACTTTACTGAGGAGGAATTTGAGCTGATTTCAGGTTACACCCTATTCTTAAAAAATAATGGGGCACAACAGGCGAGAGCATATTTTGCCCAGGGGCCTAGGTATGTACAACCTATATCAGATCAATTATACAAAGCAGGGCCCTTTGAAAAAGGTGAAGCTGTTTATTGGAGCCCATCCGTTGATACTCTTAAATTTTACTTTGAGCCTGGTCATTCTTACAGCTTTTCACCAAATATGGTTAAGGTGTCTGATAAGATTCCTAAATATGAAAAAAGTTTTTTGCCATTTGATGTTGCCAAACAAATACCCGGTGAGTTAATGCTGAAAAAATCTACTGAAGTCAAAAACCAGCAGGATAGATTTTTTGAAGAAAATTTTCCAGAGGTTCAAAATGGAGAGCCATTGGGAGCACTTTATATTAGAAACAATACCGATAGCATCTTTACATACTATCAGGTTTATCATTACGAGAAGGACTCATTATACTTTGGGAACTTAGGGTTTTATACCAAATGGCCAGTGGGCACCTATAGATTGCAGGCTTACACTAATAGCTTCACTTCACTTTTACTGGATTCCATTAAGATTGTTGAAAAAGCAAGCACTTATGTGTGGTT
>CAXBJE010000019.1:0-15180 GCA_963975525.1 uncultured Owenweeksia sp.
CAAGTGTATTTACCCTTACATGCTCTCCCAGCAACTGTACTTTTCCAGGAGACTCCTATGGCTGTGCTGAAATGACAGGGATACCAACAACTCCAGATTCTATTTCTCTAAGAGTAGCCATTGAATACAACATTACCATTTCAGGATTACCAACCCCAATTAAGGATACACTTGAGGGATATTATTTGGTCATAAAAGCTCAGCCAATTGGCCTTGCTGAAAGGAATATGGCTAAAACCACAGCCCGCGTATTCCCAAACCCGGCAAAAGAAAATGTGTTTTTGAACTTTGAGGCCAATGGCGGAAAAACTGCATCATTACAAATTAGCAGCATCATTGGCACTTTGGTGTACGACAGAACGTTCACTTCAGTCGCTGGTGAAAACAAAGTGGAAATTAATACCTCCAACTTTAAGCCCGGAATTTACATGTACAGCCTTAAAGTAGATAACAAAAACATTTCGGGGAGATTTACCATCTCTCGTTAATGGAGATATCCCTTAAAATTCTTGGTGCCAGTTCGGCTATCCCGCTCAGCGGGAGAAACCCCACATCTCAGTTTCTAACCATCTCCAATCGTCATTTTTTAATTGATTGTGGAGAAGGCACTCAAGTTCAGTTGAGGCGTAATGGCGTTGGTTTTAGCCGAATTAATCACATCCTTATTAGCCATTTGCATGGAGACCATTTTTATGGGTTAGTACCGCTATTAAGCACTTTGCATCTGCTTGATCGTCATAAGGCAATACATATTTATGGTCCACCGGCACTTGAACAGGGAATTTATGATCTGTTGAGACTTTCGCATGCCACCCTAAGGTTCGAAATAATTTTTCACCCCTTAGACATGAAGGAGCGAGCTCTTGTTTATGAAGATAAGGCTGTCACTGTTCATTCATTCCCTTTGCGCCACAGCCTACCCTGTTGTGGCTTTTTGTTTACCGAAAAAGACAGGCCAAGAAATATCCGAAAAGACGCATTGGAAAAGTATAGCATACCCACTGCTGAAATCAGACAAATTAAGCAGGGAAAGGATTGGACGAACGAAAAAGGGGAAGTAGTTCCTAATAATGAGCTTACAACCCAACCTCTAAAGAGTTTGAGTTATGCCTTTTGCACTGACACCTCTCCTGTTGCCAACCTTGCCGAATTAATTGGGTTGCAACCAGATATCTTATATCACGAAGCAACTTTTACCGAAGAGCATGCAAAGAGGGCCTCACAAACAAAGCACTCCACCGCAAAGCAAGCTGCGAAAATGGCTATATCCGTGGGTACGAAAAACCTGCTTATCGGGCATTTTTCTGTTCGATATGAAGATTTAAATGAGCTTCTGAACGAAGCGCGTGCTTCCTTTCCAAATACCTTTCTGGCTCGGGAAGGACTTACTTTTCGCTTAAGAAGTAAAGGCGGCCTGGAGGTTATTACCGCTTAAGGAGTCTGTAATTTTTACACAAAAAAGCCGATTCACCTTGCGGAAAACCGGCTTTAAGAGAAACTTTTTTACTTGCTATGATTTGATGAGTTTCTCGCTTAACATCTTGTCTCCCTTCTTAAAAAGTAACAGGTAAGTACCTTTCGGAGATTTCTTTAAATCCAAAGTGCCTTTATAAACACCATCATCATTTTTAAGTACCTGTTTCATTATTTTTTTGCCAGTTTGCTCTAGAACTGTGACTTCCAGTTCACCTCCACTAGGCACTTTTAAAGTATACGAGAACGCACCATCCCCTGGATTCGGAAATACATCTAAATCCGCATCGTTCATGGAATTTGCGTCATTAACCTCCAGTCCGGTGCTTTTTTTAATCAAAGCCTTATCCGCTTCATTCAGGCTTTCCATTTCAATATCAACTTCTACAAATTCAAAGTGATTATCACCGTCAAACCTGTGCACCATCATTTTTCCGCCAGCTGGTACCTCATGCTCACCAAGGGTGACTTCAAACTGCTTCACTTTACCATCTCGCCTAACTTTTACTTTTACCGCATCATTTGGTTTTTTGGCATGAATAGCTTCAACCAATTCTTCATAAGTGCTAACCTTTTTTCCGTCAAAGCTTATTAGAACATCCTCATTTCTTAGCCCTGCCGTGTAGGCGGGTTTGTCCTTTATAACCTTCATCAATCTAACTTCCTTTGGGCCCTCGCCATCTGCGTTTGTGGTATAGCCGGTAACACCTAAAAATGCTACCTTTTTCATTTCACACTTCTTTTCAAACCTTAAGTCTTCGCCATTTTCTCCAGCAAATCTTTTTTTAACAATCACTTTAACATTGTCATCGTCCATATCAATGTCAAGCCCTTCCACCTTTTTAAGTTTTGCCATAATTTCTTCTTCAGAAATCTCACTCAGGTCATACTCCTCATTAATATGTTCTACTTCTCCATCGTCATTTACAATGGTCATCTCTATCTTTACTTTGCCGGTTTGGCCATCCTTATTCACATTGGTGGTTGTGGTTGTTTGGGCCTGAATATCCAGGCTACAAACGCCAATTAAGAGGGCTGCAACCCCGGTGTATACAATTTTTTTCATGGTAATGGATTTTTTGTTCACACCAAATTTACCTCGTAAAACCTTGAAATAAAGTTAATTGAAAAGTTAAGGAACGGTTAAACTTAAAAGCGAACGTTAATACCTTTATGGAAGAATACCATTATAACTGCCCCTATTGTTTTACCGAAGTTTCCATACTGGTGGATCCATCGGTACCCCAACAGCAATATATAGAGGATTGCGAAAGATGCTGCAATCCCATTGAGTTTACTATAAAAATTGACGAAGAAGGAGAAGTAGACGAATTTTCGGCTGAGCCTATAGGGCAATAACACCACCAATGGCCTCGGCCTCCAGGTAGCGCTCAATTATTCTGTCAGGACTCATCATCATTTCCTTAGCAGTAATACTGAGGTAATTGCCTTTGCTGGATTCACGCACTTCAACTGTAGATTCTTTACTATTAAACAAGTTTTGAACCTTGGCCAGTTTCTCATTATTTGCAGGAATAATAAACTTAAACATATAAACTGTAGGCCATTCAAAACCTTCTTCCAGTTGAACTTTAAGCTTTGCGTATTTTTCCTCTCGCTGATCCATTACATTCTGTCTTTTTGCTGCAGCGAAATTAATCCATGCAAATTGATAAAGTCAATTAATGAACAAATCAGCCCATTGCCGAAAACTAATATTGTATTCTAATTACGGCCTCTAAAACCTTGGCAGGATTTAACCAGTACCTATATTTGCAGCCGTTGTGTGATTTGTGAATATTGGTGGCCTTAAGCCACCAGAATGAGTAGTTGTGCTAATTAGAAAAGCTTTTGTTTTTGTTACTTAGCGTTGCTGCTTAAAAAACTGTTATTAACTAGATAAGCACAAATCTGTATGCCTCAAACCAAGCGCATAATTATTACCGGAGGACCCGGAACTGGCAAATCAACCATTATTGACTTATTGGAAGAAAGGGGATACCCATGCCATTGCGAAGTTTCGAGAGCGGTTATTAAAGAGCAGCTTGAAAAAGGATCGGACCTATTACCATGGAATGACTTATCGGGATTTAGCGATACCGTTTTTAAAGGGCAAACCGGACAATACCATCAGGCAGAACCAAATAAGATTAACTTTTTTGACAGAGGCTTACCCGATGTAATTGCCTACCTGCGCAAAGACCTTTTACCTACCGAAGCGCTTGACGACTTAGTGGAACACTATCCTTACCACAATGAGGTGTTTGTGACGCCCCCCTGGGAAGAAATCTATAAAAACGATGAAGAAAGACGTGAGGATTTTGAAACTATGCAAGCCATACACAATGCCTTGGTTGAAACCTACGAGCATTTTGGTTACACAGTAGTGGAAGTACCCAAAGAAGACTCGTATAAGCGTGTTAACTTTATATTGAAGCGCCTAGGACTTCAATGACGGAAAGCATCCATAATATTCTAAAAAAATATTGGGGCTACTCCACCTTTCGTCCTTTACAGGAGGATATAATCAATTCATCACTTAACGGTAAAGACACTTTGGCTCTACTGCCAACGGGAGGTGGTAAGTCCATTTGTTTTCAGGTACCAATAATGGCCAAGCCCGGTATTGGCATTGTGGTATCTCCGCTTATCGCCTTAATGGCCGATCAGGTTCAAAACCTTAAAAAATTGGGGATTCCGGCCCTGGCACTTACTTCGGGCCTTACTCAGCGGGAAATAGATATGGGGCTTGACAATTGCGCCCATGGACAGTACAAATTCCTGTATGTATCTCCCGAAAGGTTACAAACAGATATTGTAAGCGAGCGCATAAAGCGCATGAAGGTGAACCTTCTGGTGGTTGATGAAGCACATTGTATTTCACAATGGGGTTATGACTTTAGACCTCCTTATTTACAAATTGCAGAAATCAGGGAATTGCTTCCTGAGGTACCCATTATGGCCCTTACGGCAACGGCTACTCCCGAGGTTGTAGATGATATTCAGGAAAAGTTAGACTTTAAGGAAAGACTTGTTCTTCAGCAAAGTTTTTACCGACCCAACCTGTATTACAACGTAAACCATACAGAGAAAAAGTGGAGTAAAACGCTTGAAATTCTTCATAAAATACAGGGCACTGCTATAATATATGTACGCAATCGTAAACATACGGTAGAGGTTGCTGATTGGTTAAAAAAGAGTGGGCTATCAGCTGATTACTACCATGCAGGACTTAGTTTGGAATTGCGAAAGCAAAAACAGAAAAACTGGATTGATAATAAAACCCGGGTGATTGTTTGTACCAATGCATTTGGGATGGGGATTGATAAGCCAGACGTTAGAGTTGTACTGCATCTTGATTTACCAGATTCACTGGAAGCCTATTTTCAGGAAGCCGGGCGTGGTGGCCGTGATGGCAGCCCGGCCTACTCGGTAATTCTGGTTGGACCTTCTGATATAAATGAGCTTAAACGCAGATATCTGGAGACTTTTCCTGATTTGAAATTTGTCAAGCGCGTTTATCAGGCCTTAGCCAACTTTTTGCAATTGGCCACAGGTTTGGGTGAGGGCCTCTCCTACCCTTTTGATATAACAGCCTTCATCAAGCAGTATGATCTTCCGGCTTTAAAAACGTATACCACATTAAAGGTGTTGGAAAAAGAAGGGTTACTCATTCTAAATGAAGGATTTCGGCAGCCATCACGATTATTCATCCGTGTAAACCGAACCGAACTTTATGATTTTCAATTAAGGAATCCGAAGTTGGATGTTTTTATAAAAACCCTTTCCCGCTCGTATGGTGGTTTAGATGTTGAATACACTCAAATAAATGAGGGATTGCTTGCTTCAAGATTGAAAACCAGTGAGGACAATGTGGTTAAAACATTGTTGCATCTTAAAAAGCAAGGGCTTATTGACTACGTTCCCCGAAAGGGAGATTCCGAGATTATTATTACCAGAGCCAGGCAAAGTGTGGAATACCTGGCCATTTCTGACGAGAACCTGAAGGACAGGTATAAAGATCGCCTACAGCGGATAAATGCAGTTGAGAACTTTTTACTAGATGATAAAACTTGCCGTAGTGTAAAGCTATTGAGCTATTTTGGGGAAAACCGCGGTGAACCTTGCGGGCACTGTGATATTTGCAGAAGCAAAGACCTAAATGCCAATATAGATGCTGAAATGGAAAAGGCCATTGCTAAGCTTCGGCTTCATTTTACTTCAGATAAAACTGAAACCCTTGTTTCGCTAAAGCAATCAATAAAAATTAAAGAAACGCTGCTAATAGGTGCCCTAAGGTGGTTGCTGGATAATGGCGAACTTATACATAATGATAGCGTTTATAAACAACCTTAAGCGTAAATTGAGTCTTTAGGTTATTGCTATCTTAAACAACTACAAAACCGCGAACACATGAAATCTCCTGCTGCCCAAATCATCATATTTCTATTTCTCCTAAGTCTAAGTACTGAGGCTATTGCACAGAGAATAAACCCCTTACCGGTAATTGCTGGTGCTAAAGAAGATATTAACTATCTGGGCGGTAAATACCTGGGGCCCGTTGGCGTGGCTTTAGGCAATGGGCTAAACAATAGCTGGTACAGTTCCGCACGCGTCCATTCGTTACTTGGTTTTCACCTTAATATTGCCCCATCATTGGTTATTGTGCCTTCTGATGATCAAACCTTTGTAATTGAAAATAGCAAACTGAAGGAGCTTGAACTGGTAGATGAACGGGATAATGTTGCTCCAACTGCCTTTGGTCCAAATGAAGATGGCCCATTATTAAGATCTAAGGCTATTGGTAATTTTCAAACTTTTAATTCTCCTGCCGGAGTAGGTTTTTCATTTCTACCATTAGCTAATATTAACCTTGGTGTGGGTGTAGGTTTTAATACTGAAGTTGATGTTCGCTATTTTCCAAAATCTCAAATCTCAGGATTAGAAGACGCCAAAATTGGGCTTTTTGGCTTTGGGGCTATTCATGAAGTTTCGCAATGGTTTATGGATGATGATGAGCCTGCCTTCAGTTTGTCCGTTCAAGCTGGGTTTAGCAGCATTAGCTATGAACAGCCTATAAAAGATGGTGATGATGGGCAAGAGCTAACCATGAAATCTAATGGAACTACTTTCAGAGGAATAATATCAAAACAGTTTTCATTTTTCACCCTATTTGGTGGTGTTGGCTACAACAGCGCGGATACGGATATTAACCTAAGAGGTACCTATTCCTATCAGCCTCCGGTGGGACCGGCAACTACAATTACCGACCCTATTTCAATAAACACCACAGCAAACAGCGTGGTATTTAATTTAGGAGGTCGCATTTTAATAGCGGAGGCCATTTCCATTTTTGCAGATTACACCTATGCCCAATATTCATCCATCACACTGGGGCTAGGTGTTGATCTTAACTTTGAATAATCCTTTTCAACCACTATCTGCTACAGTACCTTTGGCGCATTCATAAAAAATTGAATTCATGCGTATTGTATTTATGGGTACCCCAGATTTTGCGGTTGCCTCACTAAAAAAGTTGGTTGAGGCAGGTAAATCAGTTGTAGGTGTGGTAACCGCACCTGATAAACCTGCCGGGCGAGGAAGAAAGGTTAGCCAATCAGCCGTAAAGGAATATGCTCTTTCACAAAACCTTCCCGTTTTTCAACCCACCAACCTTAAAGACCCATCTTGGATTAAAGATCTAGAAGGCTTAAAGCCAGACTTACAAGTTGTTGTAGCTTTTAGGATGCTACCCGAGGTAGTTTGGAGTTTACCCACCAAGGGAACCATTAACCTACATGGATCCCTCTTACCTGAATATAGAGGAGCAGCACCTATCAATTGGGCCATTATAAATGGAGAAAAACAAACAGGTGTTACTACTTTTTTTATCAATGAAAATATTGATACAGGAGCCATCATAGATAAAGCCGTTGTAAAAATTGCTGAAGATGATACCGCAGGAAGCCTTCATGATAAACTGATGGAAACCGGGGCAACATTATTATTAGATACGGTAATGCAAATTGAAAATGGGAAGGCTGTAAGCCAACCCCAGGAATTAACAGGCGAAACCAAACATGCCCCAAAAATATTTAAGGAGGATACCCGAATTGATTTTAGTAAACCGGCAAACGAAGTTTACAACTTTATAAGAGGCCTTTCCCCCTACCCGGCAGCTACATGTAATTTGATTCTGGATGGCAATAGCCATCCCTTAAAAATATATCAGGCGTCAGTTAATGATGTTGAAAAAACAAATGCTAATCCTGGTAAGATAGAAACAGACAACCGTAAAATAATGACGGTTTTGTGCGGAAAAGGTGCACTGAACCTACATGTCCTGCAACTTTCTGGTAAGAAAAGAATGGAAGTTCATGAACTATTGAACGGATTTAAGCTCAATGCAGACGCATTTTTAGAGTGATTATTCTTACTTATGATTGATTTAGACGCTGTTTTTCAACAAAATTTTAGAATTGTCAACATTTAAGGCACTTTTTTGGGCCTAATCTTGCGCAATCCCGCTATTAGTCTAACTTTGTGAGTGTTTGTTAATTGTTTAACTATTTAAAAATTCAAATTATGAATAAATCAGATTTGATCGATGCAATGGCAGCTGATGCTGGTATTTCAAAGGCCGCAGCTAAAAAAGCATTGGATTCATTTACCGACAACGTAGCTAATACAATGGCTAAAGGTGGCCGTGTATCTTTAGTAGGTTTCGGTACTTTCTCTACTTCTGAAAGATCAGCTCGTGAAGGAAGAAACCCTCAAACCGGAAAGAAAATCCAGATCCCAGCAAAAACTGTTGCTAAGTTCAAAGCAGGTTCTGAGCTTACTGCAAAGCTTTAATTGTATTTTCAATACGACCTTTAAAACCCTTCTCGGTTCAGCTGAGAAGGGTTTTTCATTTTTGGGCTATTACAAATCGGTCGTTTCCACTTAAATCCTTTAGCAGTTCCGATCTAAAGCCCTCCTGTAGAAATACCTTTAGCGTTTCTGGTCCTAGCTTTTGGTTTATTTCCACAAATATTTGTCCTCCATTGTTTAGGCTTTGCCTGGCATATCTGGCAATAGCACTGTAAAATACCAAAGGGTCATTATCTGGTACAAACAAGGCCAAATGTGGTTCGTTATTTAAAACAACATCCTCCATCTCCTTTCCTTCCTGAAGTCCAATATATGGAGGATTACTAACTAACACGTCCCAAAGGTGTTCCGGCAAATCCTCTGCACTAAGAAAATCTACCCTGTTAAACTGAACCTTTAAACCGGCAGCTTTGGCATTGGCTACCGCCAGAATTAGGGCCTCATCCGAAATGTCCCATGCCTCAACAACCGAATTCTTAAAATTTGAAGCACAGGCCAAAGCCAAGCAACCTGTTCCGGTTCCAATATCAAGTATTCTTAAGCCTGTCTTACTTTTAACTCTCTCCTTAATTAAATAGGCTAATTCTTCCGTCTCCGGCCTGGGGATTAGCGCAGCACCTGAAACCTTTAGCTTTAATCCTGAAAAATAGGTATAGCCTAAAATGTGCTGATATGGTATTCCGGCTTTCAATTGCTCAAGAGACTCCAACATTTTGCGCTCTGTAGTTTTTTCTAATTCCTTTTGAGAATTGGAAAGAAACTGCAAAAGAGATATTCCTGAAATTTCTTCAAGGAAAATAAAAAAGAGGCGATCGGCCTCTTCTTTACTGTATGATGTTAGTTGATCCCTAAAAAGGGTTTTTAAATCCTTAGTCGTCATTTACTTCTTCGGCTTTTGCTTTCTCAGCTTTCTTTTTGGTGCTGTTATAAGTACTCCATGCTCCGTAAACAATCATTGCTCCAAGCAGGGCATAAACCCACCATGGAATATTTTCGCCAGCAATAAACAGATAAATATAGGCCGAAACAAAAAACAATCCGGCACTTATTACCGGTAATGTTATTGACTTTCCCTTGCGGTAGTTCCGAACAATCCAGGCCACTGAAAGTGTAAAAAATGGAATTGCACCTACATAAATGCTCCCGAATATTATCGGATCCACTCCGTATTTATCACCCAGGCTTAAAAACCATTCTTTAACTGTTTCCCAAATTTCCTGCATTGCTAATGTTTTAGTCTTCAAATAGAACTAAACATACGTAATAGCCCTGTAGGATAGATGACATCGGTAAAAAACTACCGCAACTCTTTTAAATTTTACTCAAAACCCTTAAGAGTGGTTGTGATAATGCTAACGCACTCTAGCAGTTGTTCTTCGTTCATTACCAACGGTGGCGCAAAACGAATAATGTTGCCATGAGTAGGTTTAGCTAAAAGGCCGTTGTCTTTTAGTTTTACACAGATATCCCAAGCAGTGGAGCTGTCTTCCGAGTCATTGATTACAATGGCATTGAGCAAACCACGGCCACGAACCAGCTTTACCAGTTTACTGCCAGAAATATACTCGTTCATTTTTACCCTGAAAAGCTCCCCTAGCCTCTTCGCATTTTCGGCCAGATTTTCATCCTTCACCACCTCAAGTGCTTCCATAGCTACGGCTGCTGCCAACGGGTTTCCACCAAAAGTAGATCCGTGCTGTCCGGGCTTAATCACATTCATAATATCATCATTGGCCAAAACTGCTGAAACCGGATATACGCCACCACTCAGCGCTTTACCTAAAATGAGCATATCAGGCTTTACGCCTTCATGATCTACCGCCAATAAATCTCCGGTACGGGCAATACCTGTCTGGATTTCGTCAGCAATAAAAAGCACATTGTGTTTTGAGCACAGTTCTCGTGCTGCAGTTAAGTATCCGTCATTTGGTACAAATACACCGGCTTCGCCCTGTATGGGCTCCACCAAAAATGAAACTATGTTTTTGTTGGATTTCAAAGCCTCTTCCAAAGCATTGGTATCATTATACTCCACCTTAATAAAACCAGCTGTGTAAGGACCAAAGTTTTTACGGGCGTCTTCATCATTAGAAAATGAAATAATAGTAGTTGTGCGACCATGGAAGTTATTGGCACAAACTACAATTTGGGCTTCGTTTTCATTTACCCCCTTTTTTTCATACCCCCACTTACGTGAGATTTTGATGGCGGTTTCCACAGCTTCAGCACCACTATTCATGGGTAATATCTTATCAAAGCCAAAGTACTCGCTCATATACTTTTCAAACTCACCCAGGCGAGAATTGTAGAACGCACGACTGGTAAGTGTTATACGCTCTGCCTGTTGTTTAAGGGCATTGATAATACGAGGATGGCAATGGCCCTGGTTTATAGCCGAGTAAGCGGACAGAAAATCGAAATACTTTTTCCCTTCTACATCCCATACATATACACCTTCGCCCCTATCAAGCACCACAGGAAGCGGGTGATAATTATGGGCACCATACTTTTCTTCCAGTTTTATGGCCTTTTTGGAGGTTAAGGTTTCTTCTACAGTATTCATATATAATCTCTTAAAACATTACTAAATCTTAAAACCAAAAGGTGGTTTGCACGCTGCAAAATAACGGTAATTAAGGGCAACTAAAAACTTATCACCGTTAAGGTAATGTACCATACCCAAGCCCCTAATGATGTGCCGATTAAATGTCTTATATAATCAATTTAGTATCTCTACCTGTGAGAACTTTTACATTTTCTGAAATCTTGCCAACCGGCCAATCCCACCATTTCGTTTCCAATAGCTCGGCTATTTTTTCATCAGAAAAACGTTTACGTATAAGCTTTGCGGGATTGCCGCCAACCACGCTGTACGGTTCCACATCTTTGGTTACAACGCTTTTACTCCCAATGATAGCCCCGTCACCAATTTTAACTCCTGGCATAATGGTAGCATCAAAACCTATCCATACATCGCTGCCAATTTGGGTGTCGCCTTTTGTTGGATATGATTTTCCAGCCATGGCATCTTTCCAGTCTTCACCAAAAATGGCAAAGGGAAAAGTGGACACCGAATCCTGCAGGTGGTTGGCGCCATTCATTATAAAAGTTACCCCAGAGGCTATTTGGCAGAATTTGCCAATTAGGAGCTTATCACCGATAAAATCGAAATGGTACCTTACGTTTTTCTCAAAGTTGTAAACGTCTTCAAAGTCATCATAGTAGGTATAGTCGCCAACTATTATATTCGGGTTTTTGATGATATTTTTTAGGAAACAAAGCCGCTTGTAATGTGCGAGTGGGAAAATCTGGTTTTTGTCGGGTATTGGCATGGGTGAGTTTTTGCTAAATATCTTAAAGCTTTTTGAAATCTTATGAATTTAACGACTTGGTTTCCACCTCTCCAACTTCCTGCTGAAAAAACTCATACAGTCGATGCGTCCCATATCGAGGGGCGACATTGTCCATGGCCATGGCCGTCATAAAAAATTCAATGGGGCCGTAGGTTTTGGACGAAGTGAATGTGCGCAATAAACAAATCGTGAGTCTACGTGTCCAGTCAGGGAGGTGTGTGATTTTTACATCCTTGTACCAGCTATCAAGCGCCAATGCGGCAATTTCATTTTGCGAAAGCACATCCGGGCCACCTACGGTAATATTCTTTTCTTTTGCCGAAATAGCATCCACCACCACTTCTGCCAGGTCTGCTCCATGAATGGGATTGAGACGAAATTGACCATTGCCGAAAAGGTAAACTCTTCCTCGTTTTGCCATCTCCAAGAAGTCGCCCATATCAGAGAAGAAACCATTGGGACGCAGTACAGTGTAGTCCATTCCAGAACTCTTCAGTTCGTCCACAAAAGCTTCTTTGGCTTCAAAAATTTTTAGTTGGCGCATTTTATCGCCATTGATGGCTGAGATGTAGATGAATTTTTTGACACCTGCCCGATATGCTTCTCGAAGTAAATTCTTGTTGGCCTGATAATCTACATCCATATAGGCAAGGCCATTTTTTTGTCGCGTAATACCCACGGTGCTTATCACCACATCAAAGCCTTCACAGATGCCTGACAAGGTAGAAGGCACGGTAACTTCAGCTTCCAAAATCTGATCTTTGTTAAGGTTGGGTAATTTGGAAGGGTTTCGGGCAATAGCTTTAACCTCAATTTTACGAGACATCAACTCCTTTACAATATGGCTCCCTAAATATCCTGTAGAGCCTGCAACAAGTACTTTCATTATTAAATGTTTTAGTAGCATAAAGGCCTTTATTTGTTAGCCTCTACTTTTTGTTTGATAGTACAAAGGTGCGATGTGCACCAGGGTTGGTCGTCCGCAATTATGATTCAGGACTTTTTTAAAATGCGTGGCATTTTTCAATAAAAAAGCCGGGATATAATCAGATGATCAAACCCCGGCTCCTATCCATTATTGGTCTTCTAAACAGTTTCAAACAATTCGCTTTTTGGCCGTCTTACTTTTTTAAAGTGTTGGTTTTCATCTTTTGTTGATCGATAAC
Source organism: uncultured Owenweeksia sp. (assembly GCA_963975525.1). Lineage (GTDB taxonomy): Bacteria > Bacteroidota > Bacteroidia > Flavobacteriales > Schleiferiaceae > Owenweeksia. The sequence goes on from CAXBJE010000019.1 coordinate 12,866, forward strand.
CTATTGGTACAATTACGGAAGTACTCAAACCTTGTTTAGTTAACCCTAAAATACGGTCATACTCAGCCGCATCAAAACCTTCCATGGGGCAAGCATCTATGCGTAGCTCCGCACATGCTGCCAGCAAATTACTTACCGCTAAATAGGTTTGTTTAGCAGCCCAGTTTTCTACTTGTACGGTTGTTTTTTTAGCCATGGCCTCTTTAATATGAGTACCATATCCTTGCAGCTCCGCAAAGGTCTTGCCCTGTGCATTGGCCGTTCTCTCAATAAAACTATCTACAGCCTCATTATCTACAGAAGTGTAATAGCAAAACACCATCAACTTAGAGGCATCTGTTATTTGGCTTTGATTATATGATGCCTTTTTGAGCGTTCTTCTTAATTCTTGATTTTCAATAATGAGTACTTTATATTGCTGCAAACCATAAGAGGAGACTGAAAGCTGTACAGCATCCTTTAAATACTCCAGCTGTTCATCACTTATTGATTTATTCGGATCGAATTGTTTGGTGGCATACCGCCATTTTAAATTTTCTATTAATTGCATTTTATTTCTATTTATAAGTTTCTATTACTTGTTTTACCGAGAATGAGTCTACCGTTCCGTAAGATTTAAATCCCAACTTCTTGTATATGTGAGCTCCTGCCTTTGAGGCAACTAATACCGCCTTCTCACTTTTATTTTGCACCGCTTCCGCTAGTAGTTTCAACGTCATCCTTTTCCCCAAGCCTCGCCCTTGGTAGTTTGGTAATGTTCCTATCATATGAAGGCCTGAATAACCGTTGCTATCTAAAAACAACATTCCAGTAGATGCATATACACCCTGCTCAATACCTATATACATTTTGATTTTTGGTGATTGCCCAAACAAGGCTTCTATTGTGTTTGGTGAAACATGGTAACCAAAGGCGCGGGTTGAAATTTGTGCAAAATGAAAAGCTCCTTGTTTATCAGTCACTTCTACAATACCAGGTTCTGGTATGTCCCAATCAGGAGTATAAAGCAGCTCCAAAACCATCGCCTCCAAACTTGAAGACTGCTCATAACCACCACCTATCAAATGTGCCATTGTGCTTGATAGAACAAAAGAATTTGGTCGATGATTTTTATTAAGTTCTTGGTTTAGAAGATTAAAATTGATGGCTTTAACATCCAGATCGAAAATTTTATCGGGCCATGAGCTGTCCGGAGTACTTACAATTGAAAACCCGTCTTTTTGATATAAGGAATTTGATTGAACTCCTATATATTTCCAAAATTCAAACAGGTTATTGATTACATACTTTTCCATAGTAAACTGATTTTTTATTTATGAATGAATAGATGGCCAACGAGAGAAAACCACAACACATAAAACCGATGACCAAAGGCGAAATAGTTTGATTGTATTGACTTCCCACCAGCACAGAAAGTGGTACTGAAATAATAGTGGACAATGCACCTACTACCGCAGAGCCCAATCCTGCAATATGCCCCATGGGTTGTAGCGCCAACGAACTGAGGTTGCCAATGAGAATACCATAGCTAAAAAGCTGTATGTACATAAGTACCAGAAATACGGCCAGTGGCGGCTGACCACCAAAAAATCTGCTAATAAATAATATGGGGATTGTGGAGATGGCGGCCACAAACAGTGAAGCCAGTACTAACCTAAGCGACCCCACTTTTTTAACCAAAAAGGCGTTAAGTATTGAGGCTACACCGATGCTTGACGCTAAAAATGCAAAGTACATGGGGTAAGCTTCATTAAGCTGAAAATGCTGTTGAAGTATAGGTTGAGAAAGATTTAGGTAAGCAATAAAAACACCTGAGTACAACCCAAGGATCAAGACAAAGCCCATTGAGCTTTTGTTGCTCAAAATCTCAACAAGGGCATGCCTTATTTCCCTAAAATTAAAACTCCTTCTGTTTTCTGTTTTCAGGCTCTCGGGGATGGTAAACTGAAAAGCAACAAAAACAAACGCAGCAAGTATGCTGAAGAGAATAAACAACATTCTCCAACCATATTCATCTACAAAAAACTTACCTACAGATGGTGAGATTACAGGAGTAAATACAAAAACCGCCATCACCAAAGACATGGTACGGGCCATCTGATTGCCTTCAAACTTATCGCGTGCTATGGTTAATCCAAGTACCCGTGGGGCACCCAAACCTAGCCCTTGCACCATTTGCCCTGAAATAAGAGTGACAAAACCATTAGCGAAGTAGGAAATTGCACAGCCAGCGGCAAATAATACCATACCGGCAAGCAGGGCCTTTTTTCTACCAATGCTATCAGAAAGAGGGCCGTAAAACAATTGACCTACCC
>CAXBJE010000020.1:0-15086 GCA_963975525.1 uncultured Owenweeksia sp.
CAACCCTGAAGAAGTAAAAGACCAAATCATAGACCTTATTGGCTGTGATGAAGAAGATATTTTGATGGCTTCCGCCAAGACAGGTTTAGGCATTGCCGAAATTCTGGATGCGGTGGTAGATCGTATTCCAAACCCGGAAGGTGATGAAGAAGCGCCACTACAAGCATTGATATTTGACTCTGTTTTTAACCCTTACCGCGGAATTGAAGCCTTTTTTAAGGTGGTAAACGGAACGTTGAAAACCGGGGAGAAGGTAAAGTTCATGAATACGGGTAAAACTTACCATGCCGATGAAATAGGCGTTTTAAAACTAAAGCAGCAACCGGTAAAGGAAATTAAAGCCGGTAATGTGGGCTATATTATTTCAGGCATTAAAGAGGCCAAAGAAGTAAAGGTGGGTGATACTATTACTGTGGCTGATAGACCGGCCGAAAAATCTATTTCGGGTTTTGAGGATGTAAAGCCAATGGTATTTGCTGGTATTTATCCTGTAGATACCGAGGAATTTGAAGAGCTACGTGCCTCCTTAGAAAAGCTTCAGTTGAATGATGCCTCCTTAACGTTTGAGCCTGAATCATCTGCTGCTCTTGGTTTTGGCTTCCGCTGTGGTTTCCTTGGGATGTTGCACATGGAGATTGTGCAGGAGCGTTTGGAGCGAGAGTTTAACATGACAGTTATTACCACAGTACCCAACGTAAGCTACTATGCTTACATGAAGAAGGATCCTGAAAAAAGAGAAGTAGTAACCAATCCAACCGAATTCCCCGATCCTACTAAGTTGGACAGAATGGAGGAGCCCTATATAAAGGCGCAAATCATCACCAAATCAGATTATGTAGGAGCGGTAATGAACCTCTGTATTGAAAAACGTGGAGTTCTAAAAAACCAAACCTATTTAACTTCAGAGCGGGTGGAGCTGGCTTTTGATATGCCTTTGGCCGAAATTGTTTTTGATTTTTACGATAGGTTAAAGTCCATCTCTAGAGGGTACGCATCTTTTGATTATCACCCTATTGGATATGTAGAATCCGAACTTTCTAAAGTGGATATTATGCTGAACGGGGAACCTGTGGATGCCCTTTCTGCATTGGTACACCGTAGCAATGCCTATGATTTAGGGAAGAAAATCTGTGAGAAACTAAAGGAGCTTATCCCACGCCAACAGTTTATGATTGCCATACAGGCAGCCATAGGTGCTAAAATTATTGCTCGCGAAACCTTAAGCGCCCTGCGTAAAGACGTTACTGCTAAATGTTACGGTGGTGATATCTCGCGTAAGCGTAAACTTTTAGAAAAGCAGAAAGCCGGTAAAAAGCGTATGCGCCAGGTGGGTAATGTAGAAATCCCTCAGGAGGCGTTTTTGGCAGTGCTGAAATTGAACGATTGATTTAGTAAGGAATCGGGAGTTAGGAGTTTGGAAGCGTTCCTATAAATTTTGGATGGATATTTAATTCAAAGATTCAACAAAATGGAGTTAACCTTGCTTGGCATTGTCGATGATTCGGTTCAGAGGAAGTTGAAAAAACGCTTTCCTCTACCTGACGACCTTCAACTTTATTTTTCTTTGTTCTCCTCTTTTGAAATCCCAAAGGGTCAAATTTTCTCAAAAGCAAGCATAGGGGGCCAGACAATTGATATTCATGCCACCTTGGAATTTATTACTCAATCCTACTTCATAGAAATGGACTTTATTGGTGCTGGATGGAGGAATATAGTAGGGATTAAATTTATGGGTAGTATTCTGCAGGGTATGTCAGGAATTGAAAAGCTTGAGAGCTGGGGAGGGAAGAGAGGGCGGCAGGTAGTCCTAAAAGTAAACTAACATCACAGTTCACATTTTAAGATGTTTTCTTTTTCTTCAAACAAGCAAGGAGTTTTTGGGCATTGAAATCATGGGGGGTCCCACTGTTCAAACCTTTTTGGATAGCATTTTTTAGGGTAAAAATCCTTTGCTCCTCTTTTTTTGAAATCGAAGGCCTATTCATGCTTTATAAACGCGTTTTGGTAACGAAAGCTATTTTCAGTTCCCAACTCCTTACTCCCTACTCCCGACTGGCTTCTTCCTCAAAACCCCAACTTCCTTTTCACCCGTTTTAGTACCTCTTGTGCCACTGGCTTTGCCTTTGCAGCACCTTGTAGCAACTTTTCCTCAATGCGTTCCGGGTTTTCCATGTATTCATTAAAGAGGGTACGTTCGGCAGCGTACTTTTCCAGAATCAACTCATATAGCTCCTGCTTGGCATGGCCGTAACCATAGTTGCCACCAAGGTAATTTTGGCGCATTTTGGCAATTTGCTCGTCACTGGCAATCAGCTTATATATGGCAAATATGTTGCAGGTATCCGGGTCCTTGGGTTCTTCCAAACCCTTGCTATCACTAAGGATAGTCATTACCTGCTTGCGTAATTTCTTCTCTGGTAAAAAGATATCGATGATGTTTCCGTAGCTCTTGCTCATCTTTTGCCCATCGGTACCCGGAACAAGCATTACTGCTTCCCTGATCATGGGCTCCGGTAGTTTCAACACTTCTGCGCCAAGCTGATAGTTTACGGCAGAAGCCATATCACGTGTCATTTCCAGGTGTTGCTTTTGGTCTTTACCAACAGGCACCTGGTCCGCATCATACAATAGAATGTCCGCAGCCATAAGCACGGGGTAATCAAAAAGACCTGCATTTACATCTTTTAGGCGGTCGCTCTTGTCCTTAAAGGAATGAGCATTGGCCAGCATGGGATAGGGCGTAAAGCAGTTCAAATACCAGGTAAGTTCAGTTACTTCTGGTAAATCACTTTGACGGTAAAAGGTGTTTTTATCCGTATCAAAACCAAAAGCCAGCCAGGCAGCAGCTACAGCATACACGTTTTGTCTGCGCACCTCACCATCCTTTACGGTGGTTAAGGAGTGTAGGTCTGCAATAAAAAAGAAAGATTCATTTTTTTCTATCTGCGAAAGCTCAATGGCAGGAACAATAGCACCAAGGATGTTGCCGAGGTGCGGACGTCCGCTGCTTTGAATGCCTGTAAGTACTCTTGCCATTTTTTGGGTTTAATAGGGTGCCAAAAATAGGTAATCAAAAGGGAGTATGTTGCTTATTGACAAGGGGGAATTTAGTATTTGAAAATTTGAATATTCGAAGATTTACGGCTGCAAGCAATTTTCAAATTCTCGAATTTTCAAATCTAGAATTGCCCGTATTCTAAAATCCTATTTTTGCAGCGTGAAGTGGATTTCAACAGCCTTAAGCTCTATTTGGAAAGTGTGGTTCTATACCACCATCCTCATTGCTATATTATTGCTATTCCCGTTTTTGGTGCTGGCTTCGCTTACGCCAAAATGGTACCCACAGTTTTTCTTTTTATCAAGAGTTTGGGCGTGGATAGTTTTGGTGTTAACAGGATTTTGGCCCCGGGCCGTTTGGCTGGAGCGTCCCCGTAAAGGAGAAGTGTACATCATTTGCCCCAACCATACCAGCATGATTGACATCATGATGACATTTGCACTCTTTCCCAATTGCTTTCTGTTTATTGGTAAAAAGGAGCTGGCGCAGTTTCCGCTGTTTGGTTATTTCTACAAACGCACCAATTTATTGGTAGATCGCAATAGCTTACGTAGCCGCAAAAATGTACTGGACCGGGCCGCCTTAAAGGTGGATGAAGGTATTGGGATTTGCATTTATCCCGAGGGCGGAGTACCTGATGAAGAGGTGGAACTGGCGCCTTTTAAACAAGGAGCCTTTCGCCTTGCGGTAGAGAAAAACCTCCGCATTATACCCGTTAGTTATCCTGATAATAAGCGACATTTGCCATTCGATTTCCATAGGGGATACCCGGGGGTTTTAAGGGCGGTAATTCATCCGTTTATTAGCCCGCAGAGTAATGACTCATCAGAAATTGATAGAATGAAAGAGGAATGCTATGACACTATTAGGAGTGGATTGGCCACTACCGATTTAAAAAGTTTGCTCAATGAAGTTGAATAAAGAAACCGTAGAGAAACTGGCCCATCTTGGCCGTTTAGAATTTTCAGAAGACGAGAAGGAAACCATGATTCAGGATATGGACAAGATTCTGGCTTTTGTAGATAAAATCAGCGAGCTGGATTTAGACAATGTTGAGCCCATGGTTTACCTCACCGAAGAAGGAAATGTTCTCCGTAAGGATATGGTGCAAACGCAGGTGAGTAAAGACGAAGCGCTTAAAAATGCCCCGGATAAGGATACCGATTACTTTAGGGTACCCAAGGTGATGCGCTAGGAGGTGTAGCTATTCCACAGATTGGTTTATTGGGAATTTCGTCTTACAAAAAGGATTATTTTTGAGATAAACCAACTCTTACCGCAATGAAAATTCAATTCTTTTACCTCCTGTTACTTGGGGCAATTCTTAGCTCCTGCTCTGATTATACCTCCATTCCGCCCAGTGTTTATGGGCAAAATCGCAACTTAATTGAAAAGCCGGTTTATAAGGATGAGAATGCCAGTATGATTCACGTTTCTGGGGCCTTTTCAGATTTAGATCTTCAGATTTACGGTGATGACGATCAGGGAAACACCATAGTGGTAGGCGATGGCGGGAATATTACATCTGGTTTGCTGGAGGTAAGCTACTCTCAGGCCTTTGAAAAGTTTAGCTATGGTGTGGGCCTAATGGCTGCTACGGGAAAGTATAGCGGAGAGTTCGTAAGTTTTGGTCCTCGTGCTGGACAATCTATAGGTACGGGGGGCTTTGGTATTAAAGGAAATATTTCTTTAGATAAAAACACGGCTATTTACACAGGGCGCCTGGTACAAGGGCAGCTTGGGTTTTCAAGAGAATTTAGCGACTACAGTAACCAGCGGTTTGACGTTAATTATGACTCATTATACGTTGTTGAAGTGCTAAATTATCCCGAGCATTTTGTGGTTGACTTCTCTATAAGTCATCAAAGCCAATTTAGGATTGATGATGTGAGACTGGGCCTGGGTGTGGGAATTAATTTTAGTGCCCCAAATGCCTTTGGAGATTGGTTGCTATCAACAAGTTTATTTATAAAGCCACAAATAGGGTATAAAATGTTTGACCTCTATTATATGTATGCAGGAGATGAGGTACAACCCGTTGGTAACACCCATATTCTTGGTTTGGCTTATAGGTTTTCCCTTTAATCTCAGCATCTCTCGCAAGCCTGGTGCTATAAAGTTCACCGGGGTTAAGTGAAATTCAAAGTTTACATTTGGACTACCTATACTTCCTACAAATGAAAACTATTTACATTTTTCTTATTGGTCTGAGTTTGTCTCTTACCTCCTGTAACCTCATTACCTCACTTCCTTCCAGTACCTATTTACAAAATCAGGGCTTTGTGGCTAAACCCATATATGATGGTAAAGACACCAGCATGATAAGGCTTTCGGGTAGCTACTCACTAATGGATATTGATTTTAGCGAGGGAACATGGACTGAGAACGGAGATACCGTTTGGTCTTCAGATTACAGAGGGCGTGGCTCTTGGGTGGAAGCAGCAAGTTTTGAAATAAATTATGGCAAAGCGCTCCAAAAGATGAGCTACGGCTTTGGGGCCTATGGTTCGGTTGGTCAGTTTAATGAGGCCTTTAGTAAATATGGTTACCAGATTACGAGCTATAAAACAGCAGGTTTTGGCGCTAAGGTCAACTTTTCGCTGGATGTAAATAAAACCAACTACACCATGCGGGCCATGCAAATACAAGTGGGCCTAAGCCGCGATTTTGGCGAATATGCCGAAAACCGATTTGCCATTGCCGATAGTTATCCGGAGTTTGTTTCTGTGCCACATTTGGCTCCCACCAATGTTTGGATGGCAAACATCTCCATCTCTAATGTAAGCCAGTTTCACTTTGATGATTTCAGAATTGGCTTTGGTGGAGGTATAGCCTTTAATGGAGCGCTATCTGATTCCTTGGTCAATAACCTCAATACATTGGCCGGTACCTTTATGTTAGAGGTTGGTTACAGCAACTTTGATATTTTCTTTCAGTATTCAGAAGGGTTTGTGCCACGTCAAATAGCTTCTAATTTGCAGGCCGGGGTGGCGTATAGGTTTAATTTTTAATGAGAAAACCCCACTACTTCTAAAAGTAACGGGGTTTTGTTTTATGGTAATGGTTGAATAATAATCAGCGGTTTGCCAACTTTCAACCTTTAACTTTCAACATGGAACTTATTTCCACTACACCACTCCCTGATCGATCATAGAGTCGGCAACCTTAACGAAACCAGCAATGTTTGCTCCTACTACGTAGTCAACAAAACCATCTTCTTGTGTTCCGTATTTGCGGGCAGCCTCGTGGATGTCCTTCATAATCTGGTGAAGTTTAGCATCAACCTCTTCAGCAGTCCATGAGTAACGCAAAGAGTTTTGCGACATTTCTAAACCTGAAGTGGCAACACCACCGGCATTAGAAGCTTTACCAGGAGCAAAAAGAATTTTAGCTGATTTAAACGCCTCAACAGCATCAGGGGTACTTGGCATGTTGGCACCTTCGGCCACACACATTACACCGTTGCTAAGCAGGGTTTTGGCATCATCACCTTTAAGCTCGTTTTGGGTAGCACATGGTAATGCAATATCACACTTAGTGCCCCATGGGGTTTTGCCTTCGTGGAATTCGCAACCATACTTATCAGCATATTCGCTGATACGGCCTCTGCGGTTATTCTTAAGGTCCATCAAGAACTCAAGTTTACCAGCGTCAATTCCGTTAGCATCGTAAATATATCCTGAAGAGTCAGAAGCAGTAACTACTTTACCACCAAACTGAGTAGCCTTTTGGATAGCATATTGAGCCACGTTTCCAGAACCTGAAACCACTACAGTTTTTCCTGTAAAGGAATCACCTTTGGTTTTCAACATTTCTGCTGCAAAATAAACGGTACCGTATCCGGTAGCCTCTGGGCGGATTAATGAACCACCCCAGTTGCGGCCTTTACCTGTAAGTACACCTGTAAACTCGTTACGGATGCGCTTGTACTGGCCAAACATATAACCAATCTCACGGCCACCCACACCAATATCACCAGCAGGAACATCGGTATCAGGGCCAATATGGCGCTGTAGCTCAGTCATGAAAGACTGGCAAAATTTCATTACTTCATTGTCTGATTTGCCCTTTGGGTCAAAGTCAGAACCACCTTTACCACCACCCATAGGTAGAGTAGTAAGAGAGTTTTTAAATACCTGCTCAAATCCTAAAAACTTAAGGATTGAAAGGTTTACACTTGGGTGAAAACGTAGTCCACCTTTATAAGGTCCTATGGCAGAGTTAAACTCAATACGGTATCCACGGTTTACCTGGATGTTTCCTTTATCGTCTAACCATGGCACTCTAAACATAATAGTGCGCTCGGGCTCAACCATACGCTCAAGGATTTTAGCGTCCTTGTATTTTGGATGATCCTCCATGAAGGGAATAACGGTTTCTGCCACTTCCTCAACAGCCTGCAAAAATTCTGGCTCGTTTTGGTTTTTGGCTTTTACGCCTTCCATGAAAGCGTCTATCTGTGATTGGAATTTGTTTGACATACTGTTTTCAATAAGTTGAATGAGGGCGCAAATGTATATTATTTACAATATCGATGTGCAATTGATTACCAATTGTTTAGAATAGTTTATAGTGCCGAATCAGGTTATTTAAACGGCTTTAAAAGCTAAAATGCTGATAACTTAGATTAACAACTGCTCAAATTTCTCTGTATTACCATAATCAATAGCCATTGGGCTTATGTAAATTTTACTTTTGCAGCCTAATTTCAAAGCACCATCATGAATATTTTACTGTTAGGAAGCGGAGGACGTGAACATACTTTGGCCTGGAAAATGGCACAAAGCGAATTAATCAGTAAGCTTTATGTGGCTCCCGGAAACGGTGGCACTGGAGCAGTGGCGGAAAATGTAGCCCTTGACCTTTCTAACTTCAATGAGATTGGCACCTTTTGTTTGCAAAAGGAAATAGACATGGTAGTGGTTGGCCCCGAAGATCCATTAGTAAACGGAATAAAGGATCACTTTAAATCTTCGGCCGATTTAAAAGGAATTAAGGTTATTGGGCCAGATGCCAATGCGGCTCAGCTGGAGGGAAGTAAGGAGTTCTGCAAAAAATTTATGCAGAAGTACAACATACCCACTGCAGCATACCAAAGTTTTAGCATAAGCGAAGTGGAGGCAGCGGATCGTTTTTTAGAAACCCTTAACCCACCTTATGTGCTTAAAGCAGATGGCCTGGCGGCAGGTAAGGGTGTTTTGATTATTGATAATCTGGCGGAAGCCAAAAAAGAACTGCGCGAAATGCTGGAAGGCAAGTTTGGAGCCGCCAGTAAAAAGGTAGTTATTGAGGAGTTTTTAGACGGAATAGAGTTTTCGGTTTTTGTGCTTACCGATGGTAAAGATTATGTGATACTTCCTGAGGCCAAAGATTACAAACGCATTGGGGAAGGGGATGCTGGTTTGAATACCGGTGGAATGGGTGCCGTATCTCCTGTGCCGTTTGCCACACCAGAATTAATGAAAGAGGTTGAAGAGCGCATTATCAGGCCAACAGTTTCGGGCTTTGAAAAGGAGGGTATGGATTATACCGGCTTTGTGTTTTTTGGATTGATAAAAGTGGGCGATAAACCTATGGTGATAGAATACAATGTGCGAATGGGTGATCCGGAAACGGAAGTGGTAATGCCCCGTTTAGATTCTGACTTGGTGCAGCTATTTATTGATGCAGCCGATGGAAATTTGAAATCTGCGAAAGTGAAATTTGATAGCCGTACAGCCTGTACCGTTATGGTGGTGTCTGAGGGTTACCCCGGATCATATCCGAAAGGGAAGAAGATAACTGGACTTGAAAATGTGGAAAATACGCTTGTGTTTCACGCGGGCACCAAAATCACAGAAGAATCGCTGGTTACCAATGGAGGGCGCGTAATGGCATTCACCTCTTATGGTGACACCAAAAAAGAAGCCCTGGAGAAGAGCTACAATGCCATAAATAAAGTATGCTACGAGGGTATAACCTTTAGAAAGGATATAGGGTTTGACCTATAATTATTGTTCTCCCGCCTTTTTGTGTTTCATCATTTGTCCCATCCAGTAGAAGAAAAGGATAGTCATGATAATCATAAGCAGGTAGTTGAAACCATTGCCTAAAACAGGAAGCACCTCAAAAGTTGCTTCAAAAAAATCACCAAGACCGTAAACGAAACTATTCCAACCGCTCATTTTAAAGGATATTTGTTGCCGCCAAAATTATACAAAAAGGCCAATGCTAGCAAAGCTTTTCAATAACATTAGTATTCAGTCCCTCATAAGGGCTCTGATTTTCTCTTTGCTGGTACTATTAACGGCCTGGCTAATGGGTGATGTAAAAACCGTTACCCTTGATGTTTTGATTTGGGAGTGGCCAATGCATGAGGTGGTTCTTAAGCTTTTGCTGTCATTATCACTGTTAGGTTCGGCAGTTTGGATTAACAGCCGCATAAATGATTCGGGCTTTCTAAAAAACGACTATCAGCTTATACCTGTGCTGATGCTCGTGTTAACGCCTGTGTTGTTTCAAATGAATCATTTGGCGTTTCTGTTTTTATTACCAATTGGGGCAGTATTTCACACCAGGATGTTCCAGTTAACTGAAACTTCAGATCCCTCATTCATTCTTTTTGACTCTGGAGTTTTGGTTGCCCTGATGTCGTTTCTGGCGCCAGAGTCAGCCTTTTTATTGTTGGTGATTTGGGTGGCAACTCTAAACTTTGGACACCTAACACTACGCACCTTCCTAATGCCTTTAATAGGGGTTTCAGCAACTTGCTTTATGCTGTTTACAGTACTTTATTGGGTTTTTAATCTTAATGTGTGGGGCGACTACCTGACCAGTTTTGCGGGAATGATAACCACATTTAATTGGGATATGTTTTCAAGAGCCTGGGTGTTAATTCCACTAGTTTTGGTGGCACTACCCGCATTGCTTGAAACAACCCAAGTGTATGGTAAGGCCAATGTCCGCAAACGTCAGATTTTCACTTTCCTTACAACCTACTTTTTGATTACTACGGTAGCAGGTTTTTTTGTGGAGCAAAAAGACAATGTTTGGATTTGGCTGCTAATACCCTTCGCCATTTTTACGGTAAACCTTCTTAACTATACTAAAAAGGGATGGCGCAAAAACATCATATTTCTCCTGTTGATGTTATTCCTCGTTTTGAGCTTTCTCTTCTGAGGCTTCCTTAGGGAAGAAGATAGCCTTTAACTCTGTGGCATCCTCCGGCTTCATTTTTCCACCTAAGATTAAGGAAAGTTGCTTTCTGCGCAATGCTCCTTCATATCGTGCCTTTTCCTGTTTGCTTTCAGGCTCAATGGCTGGTACATTAATAGGGTTGCCCAATTGATCTACGGCAACAAACGTGTAGATGGCTTCATTGGCGCGGGTTTTCTTTCCGGCCACCGTTTGGTCTTCAATAAATACATCCACAAATACCTCCATACTGGATGTAAAGGCCCGGGAAACTTTGGCTTCAAGCGTAACTATAGAACCTTGGGGGATAGGATGAGCGAATGAAACATTGTTTACCGAAGCAGTAACCACTATTCGTTTACAGTGGCGATGTGCAGCAATGGCAGCAGCACGATCCATCCAGCTCAATAGCTGACCACCAAATAGGTTTTTAAGATTATTGGTGTCGTTGGGAAGTACAATTTCTGTAAAAATTGTAACTGATTCGCTGGGAGTTTTGGACTTCATGCCGCTTTTTAAATTTGCGGCAAAAGTAGGGCATTACGTCTTAATTGGAAAAAATCCAGGAACCTGAATTTACATTTTGCCTTATGCCATTTAATGCATCTCTGGCTTCATCCTCATTAGCGAAATTACCAATGGCAACGCGGCTAAAAGAGTTGTCGCCATCTGCCAGATAGGCCTCGTAACCTTTGGCTTGCAATTCAGTAATGTAATTGCTGGCGTTTTTCTGTTCCTTAAATGAACCAACCACAATGTGGTAGTGCCCTGAGATTTGCACTGGTGCAGGGGATTCCGAAACGGGAGCAGCAACCTTTGGCTCAGTCACTTCCTCTGAAATTACATCAGTACCAGGGGTTGCAGTCTCAGTTGATACTTCTTCCTTTAAAACGGGAGTGGCATTAATATCAGAAATGCTTCTGCTATAATTTAATGGGCTAAAGCCCGAAACACTTTCAAAAGGCTGAGGAGCAGTAGTAAAATAAGAATAGCCAATAGCTGTTGCTAATAACACGGGGCCTAACATTGCTGCAACTGATGCCCATCCGGCTACCTTTTTCTCTTTAGTTTCAGGATGCTCAATTACCACGTGTTTTTCAATGGCTTTAGTTATGGTTTTTCTGATTTCGGCTTCGCGTTGTATTGCCGGAGCACGGAAAATGGACAAACCGTAGGATGATCTTTGGTAGTTAATTTCAAGTGATGGGCTAAACTGCAGGCGGTTGTTATCGTCCATATAAAGACGGCCAATGCCAGCAAGGCTCAACTTGGTGCCACTCTTTAAGGCGAGGCTCCACTCGGCACTGCTTTTGGTAATAAAGTCCTGAGCATCCTTGTACTTTATCTGCTCCAGATAGCTAACTGACTTGGCCAGCAAACCATCATTCTCACGAATGCTTGAATTGAAGTACACCCTGCGAGAAGGTGGACGCATCATATAAGTGGCGTGATTTACTTCCGCTGAATAATAGCGGGTAAGAAATGCACCAAAACCAGGCACAATCACACATTCGTGATCGTACAACAGGCGGCTGATATGTTCGTGTAACTCGAGCTTCATACAGGGCAAATGTAACAAACTCCACTAATTAAAAACCATAGGTAAGCCCAGTGTACACAAGAAACTGATGAAAATAGGTTTCAATTCCGGAGTTAGTATTAACAGGAGTTAATCCATATAGAATAGAAGGAGTGAGGTTAATGCTCAGATTTTTAGTGGCTTTGTAACTGAGGCCGGTTCCGCCAACAAGCTGTAGCGAGAAGTCTTTTACAGCTAAACCATCGTAATTTTCTGTGCTTCCATCTTCAAAAACAAGTTTAACGTCAGAGTGGGTTAGGAAGCGCCCGCTAAAGCCTGCCTGCACTTTGAACGACCATTTTTGAGAATCAAAAAGATAGTAGCCCACTCTTAGGGGAACCTCCAAAAATTGGTACTGTTGATGAATGTCTGGAATTAAGTAATACTCGTTGGGGCCTGCGTTATCAAACTTGGTGGCGTCAAAAAAGTTGCTGCCAGTATTGTAAGTAACTGGTCCGGTTGAAGTATTTCCACGAGCAGTAAAACCACCTGTTGTAGTGCTAGTGTAAGTGTCTGCAGTAAAAAACACATCGCTACTTACCTGATTCCAATTATTCAGATGCAAACCTGTACTTACCTCCCATCTTGGGCTAGTTCTATAGCTAAAGTTTAAACCTGCCGTATAGCTGTTTTGTAACTCATCTGATTGTTGTTTAGTGGGGGTGTAGGCGGTCCCCAGGTTAGCATTGCCTGCGGTTTGTTGTGCAGGTTGATTACTTACATCACTAAAGGCAAAGGTGGGGCTAGCCACCGCTCCTAGGTCAAAAGCTCCTCGGGTATCGTATCTCTTTTTCTTTTTTTGATTCTGAGAGTCCTCATATACAAATGGCTCATCTTCCACCTTTAGGTTGCGCGTGTTTTTTGGGTCAACTGGATCCGGGGTCTTAGTTTCGGCCTGTGCTACCTCGGTAGCAGGTGTCTGCACATCCTTATTCAACGGATCAATAACTTTATCGTCAGTAGGTAAATTGTCTTCTTGATTTTTCTGAACATAAACCAAAGCATCACTTTTTACTGGCGGGTTTGCTACATCAGTATTCGGAGCATTGGTTGTTTTGGAATTATCCGCAAGTCCATTTTTGGTTTGAGATGATTTTCTTTTCTCACCATCCGCTATGGCCATGGCATTGCTTGATGGATTAATAGCATCTTCAGTATTTAAGCTTCTGCTTGGCTTGGCTGATGGCTCACTACTTTTATAGATGGCAGTTTCCTCATTTAGATTTTTGGCGTTGGTTATATTCTCTTTGGGTGCTTCAGTATTCCATTCTCCTGCAGAACCTTGTGTTGAAAATTGAAATGTTGGATTCAATGTCTCATTATCAGAGACCATATTCTGGGTTGTCATGTTAAAAAAGTACCCGCTGAAAAAAGCAAGCACCAAAGCCGCAGCCGTTCCGGAAATTCTCCAAAAGGCAACTCTCTTTCTTCGTCTGGCAGCAGTCAGGCTATCCTGAATATTTTGCCAGGTATCAACTGGGGGCTCGGCTACAAACCCGCCAAGACCTTGCTTAAAAAGCTCATCTATTTTCGTTTTATCCTCCATTGCTTTTTATTTGATAACAATCGGGGTAGCGTTCCACTACTTTCTCCTGTAATATGCCACGTGCCCGTGAAAGGTTTGATTTGCTAGTGCCTTCGCTAATGCCAAGCTGGTCGGCAATCTCCTTGTGACTGTAGCCTTCAATGGCGTACAGGTTAAAAACCAATCGGTATTGTGGACTTAGTTCCTGCACTATATTTAGAAGATCAGTGGCCGTAATCTCCTCCATAATGTGCTCATAGCTCACATCCTGCATCTCCTGCCAGTCGTAGCCGGTAGTATAAAGCAGTTTTTTCTTCCTGTACTTTTGTAAAATCAGGTTTACAAATAATCTCCGCATCCATCCTTCAAAAGAACCCTGAAAACCAAACTTTTCTATTTTTTTAAAAAGGTGAACAAAGCCGTCTTGCAGGTGGTCCTGGGCCTCAACCGGGTTACCCGAATAGTAAAGACATACCCCGTACATTTTTTGGTAAAAATGTCGGTAGATTTGCTCCTGTGCCTTTCGGTCTCCCTTTTGGCAGGATTTCACTATCTCTTCAATATTCAACTTTTGGCCACCTTTAACTTATTGACGTATGCATTGCTCAAAGGGTTGCGTAACTTTAAGAATATTTTGACCGCAACCTTTTTACCCATTTCTTCGTCAGTATTACAAACCCTAATTTTTAGCTCATCCTAAATCCTATTAATAAGATGAAAACAATAAAATTACTCATTGTATTTGCAGTACTGTCTTTTTCAGTTGCTGCTCAAAATATTTCACCCTATCAAAAGCTGGTAAGCGTAAATGCCGAGTGGGCGAATCACTCGGAGGTTGATCTTTCCGGAGTAGATGTAAACCATTTAGTAACTGACATAGACTGGATTCAGCAGCACCTGTTCCTCGTCCATAAAACGCTTACTAAAGCGGATATCTCTCATCTTAATGAAACACAAAAGGCCAATCGTGAAGCCAGTCTTAATGACCTTTTGGGTTATGCTATGAATAAGGAGTTTCCACAAAACCGCTCCTACTTTGGTCGCAGGCCGGTTTTTATAGATCATCGTGGTGTACACTGTGCGGTGGGCTATTTAATTAAGCAAAGTGAAAACGCTGAGATTAGCAACCGCATCAGCCAGAATATGAACTATGCCTACCTGCGAGATATGCAGGATGAAGGCCTTAACAACTGGGTAGATGAAAGTGGTTTTTCTGTTGCAGAACTGGCCTGGATACAGCCCGGATACTTTCAGCCCGTAAATTTTAAAGAATTGAAAGGCGGGGTTAATGGACCTGTAAATGCAATTATTACAGATAACAACGCTGGTCTTTTTGTAGGCGGAAGCTTTGATACTGCCGGACAAGGAGCTGCTGGAAGCATGGCCAATTACTTTAGCGGATTTGCTGGTTTTGATTGGATGAAGGTTGGTACAACGGGCATTTCAGGAACTGTTAATGATTTTATATACCATAAGGGAGAGCTATACGTAGCTGGTAATTTTTACATGGCCGATACCGTATATGTGAACTCTGGAGTGGTAAAATGGGATGGTACCCAATGGGAGGTAATTGGTGATTTTTACACTGGCGCCCTCGTAAACTATGTATTAGACCTTGAAGTTTATCGCGATACGCTTTATGCCGGAGGTTTTTTTAGGGCAAAACATACCGTACCCGAATATTTTGAGAGCATTGCCAAATGGGACGGAACAGATTGGGTTAGTACCGGTGTAAACCTTACCGGAGAAGT
>CAXBJE010000021.1:0-14939 GCA_963975525.1 uncultured Owenweeksia sp.
TACCGCATCGTTGGAAAAAACGTTATTGGTAGGTGATTTTCTATTTGTAAGTAAAATTCAATATGGATCACGTACCCCAATGACTCCCCTTTCCCTACCATTGGTACACAACAAAATTCCTTTAACAGGATTGTTCAGTGCGCCATTTGGTTTTGACAGTTATACGGATTGGCCCCAACTCCCTTATTGGAGATTCCCAAAAATTAGTGATGTGGAACGCGGGGACCCTGTAGTGTTTAACTACCCTGCCGAGGATATTCGCCCCATTAACATGGAAGGAAAAGTTAGGCCTATTGATAAGCGCGAGCATTATGTAAAGCGGTGCGTGGGTATTCCGGGTGACACCCTAAGAATAACTGATGGTAAAGTAACCGTAAGCGGTAAAACTTTGGAAATACCATATAGGGCTAATCTGCAAACCAGCTACTACGTTGAAACCAATGGCATGGACTTTAACTCCAAAACTCTAAAGGAAAAATTTGACATCAACTACATTAAAGGCTCAGAAGGCGAAGGTGAGGTGACCCACCTTTCTGGATTTGACCCTAATGTGTACATCATAAACATTTCCGATAGCGCTATTACAGAGTTTAAGACGCTTCCAAACTTGGTGCATGTAACGCCCCTGGTAGGTAAAACCGATATGGCTGAATACAGCAACATACCTGAAAAGTTGATGCAGCTGTATATGCAAATTCCAACCTTTGGTGTAAATCAGGATTTGTTTCCAAACCCTAAGGAAGGTGGAAAGTTGATTTACAAATGGAGCAGAGATAATTATGGCCCACTTTACATACCCAATGCTGGTGACGTAATTGAGTTAAACAGAGACAACCTTTACAAGTACAGCCGCATTATAACGGCTTATGAGCACAACACTCTAGAGGTAAAGGACGGCAAAGTCTTAATAAACGGTTCACCTGCAGAAACCTACACCTTTAAGCAAGGCTACTATTGGATGATGGGTGATAATCGCCATGCCTCTGATGATAGCCGATACTGGGGTTTTGTACCGGAAGATCATATTGTGGGTAAGCCTGTTTTCATTTGGATGAGCTACGATAAATTTGGTGAAGGCCTTAAGAAAATCCGCTTCGACAGAGTGTTTACCACCGTAAGTGGTGATGGGCCACGTACCTCCTATTTTTTCCCCTTCTTAATTGTGGTAGCTGGTATTTATGGATTTAACTACTGGAGAAAGAAGAAGAAAAAAGAGGCAGCCTGATGACCGGCCACTTTAGCACGGCCTACTTACCTCCTATTGATTGGTTTCGAAGTGTTTTGAAATACAACACTATTTGCCTTGAGCAACACGAAAGCTGGCAGAAGCAAACCTACCGCAACCGTTGCTATATACTGGGGCCCAATGGTGTTCAGATGCTCAATATTCCAATTCTCCATAACGAGCATAAGGATGCAATGGGCACGGTAGAAATCAGCTATGCAGAAAACTGGCAGCGCACCCACTGGCAAGCTATTAAAACAGCTTATGGCTCATCCCCTTTTTTTGAAATACTAGGCCCTGAGCTGGAGGAATTCTACATTAAAAAAATAACAAGGCTTTTTGATTGGAACCTTGAGCTAATAAAGCTCATGCTGAATTGGCTGGATGTGGATAAACACATTTCGCTTTCCAGCGAATGGCACCCCACAGTTGAAAACGACCACCGCGAAGACTTTCACCCCAAACGAAAAAGCCCCGGCCATTTTGCGCCCTACCCACAGGTTTTTACTTCTGATGACAACTTCGCACCCAATCTTTCTATAATTGATTTACTGTTTAATGAAGGGCCTGCTGCTTTTGATTATTTGAAAGAATGAAAGCCACAAAGACACCAAGGCACGAAGAAAAGCTTTGTGTCTTGGCACCTTTGTGGCAAAAATCTTCTTATCTCAACGCCAGTATCTTCCTAAAACAAACAAATCCCATAATTTCGCGACATTCCCTTATAAAGCATGAAAAATATTCTCTTTCTACTTATTGTTGTTACCACATTTTCAGAAGCCTTCGCTCAGCTCAATTGTGCTGAAGAATTTACTTGCAGAGTAACAGCTCCTTCAGGCATGCGGATGCGTAAGTCACCCTCGCTAAAAGCGGGAGTTGCCGGAAGTGTACCTTATGATAGTTTAGTGGCCGCGTGCCGCGAAACCTTTGGCAGCATGACCTACGAAGACCAGCAGGGTTTTTGGCGAAAAGTAATGTACAAAGGCGCTGTGGGCTATATGTTTGATGGTTTCCTCGAGATCACCGCAGTTTCCGGACAAGATGATGTTAAATATGAAAAGCTCAGTGAGCTGGGGGATTCTGCTGTAAAAACACACTCAAAAGAGGATGCCAAGCCGCCTGTTGCCCCGGTTGCTTACCCAGAAGGTGAAAAGCCCGGTATTGCCAGAACCACATTTTCAACTGTATTTGATTTTTTAACTGAAGCCTACAACTACTGTGGAGATGTTCAAAAGCTGGACCCTACCCTGCTCTGGTATGGTTTCTATCCTAAGGAAGAAAAAGGAGGTACCAACATCCGCATTAAGCAAGTAGAGCTTGATGTGGTGATGAGTAAAATTAAAGTGGGCAAGAAATTGGAGTTTGACATTGAAACCAATGAAGAAGAGCGCAGCATCTTTTTATTGGGATTAAACCGCCCGCTGGAAATTGAAGAAATCAACATCCCCGATCATGCAGATAAATTGCGCTATGCCGGCCGTAAGGTATTCCCGGGACAAGAGCTGGCCCTTACGGAAGGAGCTCAAGCTATGAAGCTGGGAGCTACAGGTGCCGTAACCTCATCTGGCCCCTGCCCGGAGTTAAAAGACTACAAGCTTACCCTTACGGGGGAAAAAAACGGAAAGAAGCTAACACAAAACATTACCAGCGAGCTGCTTTTTACCGGACAATGTGGGATGCCCGAAGTGTACTGGTATGGCGACTTTACCGGAGATGGTGTTCCAGAGATTATCTTCGTTTCGGTATATGATGAAAAAAACCACTTTACCCTATTTATCAGCAACCCAAAAGACGATAATGCCTTGCTTAAAAAACAAAGTGAGTGGATAATTGATAAGTGTTACTAACCAGTGGAGCGGTGATTTTACACAATGTATATTGTACGCTGTACATTGATAAAACCTTTCTGCAAACTTAGATACAACCTACATTGTACATTGTACAACCAACAATAATATAAGCATGACCCAAGACATAGAATTCAACAAAAGCGAAGACCATTTGAAACTGATGGTATCTGAAGTAAAATCTAAACTGGAGAAAATCTATTTAGGAGGTGGCGAAAAGCGTATGGAGAAACATCGCGCCAAGGGTAAGATGACAGCCCGTGAGCGTATTGCCTACCTGTTGGATAAAGGAAAACCTCAGATTGAAATCGGTGCTTTTGTAGGTTACGAAATGTACAAGGAGCATGGCGGCTGCCCAAGTGGTGGCGTGGTGGTGATCATGGGTTACATAAAAGGCAAGTTGTGCATAGTAGTGGCCAATGATGCCACCGTTAAGGCGGGAGCCTGGTTCCCCATCACTGCAAAGAAGAACTTAAGAGCGCAGGAAATTGCCCTGGAGAACCGTATTCCTATTATATACTTAGTAGATAGTGCCGGGGTGTACCTGCCTATGCAGGATGAAATCTTTCCCGATAAGGAACACTTTGGACGCATATTCCGCAACAATGCCATTTTGAGTTCTGAGGGTATTACGCAGATTTCGGCCATAATGGGCAGTTGTGTGGCCGGTGGGGCCTACCTCCCTATTATGAGCGATGAAGCCCTTATTGTAGAAAAAACAGGCAGTATCTTCTTAGCGGGATCTTATCTGGTGAAAGCCGCCATTGGTGAGAATATTGACAATGAAACGCTAGGTGGTGCTACTACCCACTCAGAGATTTCCGGAGTTACCGATTACAAAAGCAAGGACGATCCCGGTTGCCTGCGCTCCATCCAAAATATAGTAGATAAGATTGGAGACTTTGACAAGGCAGGTTTTAACCGTGCCAAGCCGGCCAAGCCCGCTAAAGACGAAAAAGAGATTTACGGCATATTGCCGATAGACCGCTCAAAGCCCTACAATATGATGGACATTATTGAGCGCCTGGTGGATGATAGCGAATTTGAAGAATACAAGGCGGGCTATGGCAAAACCATTATCACCGGCTATGCCCGTATGGATGGCTGGGCGGTAGGAATAGTGGCGAACAACCGCGAACTGATAAAAACCAAAACGGGCGAAATGCAGTTTGGTGGCGTGATATACTCCGATAGTGCTGATAAGGCCAGCCGCTTTATTGCCAACTGCAACCAAAAGAAAATACCACTGGTGTTTTTACAAGATGTAACCGGATTTATGGTAGGCAGCCGCAGCGAACATGGCGGCATTATTAAGGATGGTGCCAAGATGGTAAACACCATGAGTAACTCCGTAGTGCCCAAGTTTACCGTGATAATTGGCAACAGCTATGGGGCCGGAAATTACGCCATGTGTGGCAAGGCGTATGACCCTCGCCTAATTGTGGCCTGGCCTACTGCACAGCTAGCCGTTATGGGAGGCTCACAAGCCGCCAAGGTGTTGCTGCAAATAGAAACCGCCAGCCTAAAAGCCAAAGGTGAAACCATAACCCCCAAAGTAGAAAAAGAACTTTTAGACCGCATTATGGCCAGCTACGAAAAGCAAACCAAGCCCGAGTATGCTGCCGCCCGCCTATGGACCGATGCCATTATTGACCCACTGGAAACCCGCAGGTGGATTAGCTTGGGGATTGAAGCCGCCAACCATGCGCCTATCAAAAGGCCTTATAATCCGGGGGTGGTACAGGTTTAAGGAGAATCACTCATGGCACGCTATATATTAGTCTTCATTGGGGCCACCATTCGATGGTTGTACGGAAGCGTATGGCGCACTGTTTTTCAAAGAAAAAAGTACACCTTTAACGAATACCTAAATGGCCCAAATGACTCTGAGGACTGGTATGACAAAAGAGGTCATAGAATGGTGAATATTTGGATCGCAATTGCAGCTATTACTTTAGTTCTCTCATTAATTATTTGAATTTGCAAAAGGAAAAGGTGTTATAAAACAGATCTTCTACTTCCACGAACTTGCATCGGCCTTACAATCCATGCCCCTACCAGCGTTCTGAAACATCCGTTTTTATATACAACAAACCCTTTCTTACCTCCCCTCAAACTTCCCTTTCAAGGTTTCCAGATCAACCATTACACTGGGGTTCTTGGCTATTTCTGACAATAGGCTATCAACTTTAGGTCTGTCCAGTCCCATTTTATAGGCCAGCTCCCTGCATTTTTCCAATTCAGCGGTATCAATTTCGGTATCTACAAACATCATGTTCAACAATCTGTGAAACTGTTCTAACCGCTGATTAGGTGATACACGATCAAACGCGGAGTTGCTTCTATCCATAAGCTTTGTTAGCTCTTGTTGAGTTACCCCAAGTTTTTGCGATACCCACAGCAGGTAGGTCATTTCAGAGAAATTAACCACACCATCACTTTTTGCCAGGTCAATTAAGTCGGTTAGTAAAATTGCTTTTTCGTTGTCGCTCAGATAAGCCATAGGTTTTAGATGTAAATATTATTGGCCTCCAAGATAATTGGATTTGTGGGTTTATCGCTACTTAAAGATGTTTTGACAAGCTTTTTTATTATTCGCTTTTCCTGATAAAGTATAAAGCGTTCCTTGTATCTACAATTTACAATGGTCATTTCCCAATTTTTAAACTTTGCCATACCAAACTAAAAACCTGAGTTGAACAGAAATTCAAAAAAAAACAAGAATTAGTGTGTGTTTTCAATAATCCCTTTATTTTTAGGCACTTCTAACCGAACTATGAGATTTTCGCTTCTTATACTTTTTAGTTTTGCCACCTTATACCTTACGGGGCAATCCAAGCAGTACGACAAACTAAGTATTCAGGAATTGCTGGACAGTGCCGAACGCAGGCACGAGGTTTCTGATTATACCATGGTAAATGAACTTTTGAAAAAAGTCCGTTCGCGGCTCGATTCAAATTCTGAACCTCGTACATTGTACTACTACCACAAGTTATTGGGCTCTAATCTGTTTGAGATGCGCAATATTCCCGGTGCACAAAAGGAATTTCATGCGGCCCTTAAAATCTCAGAAAAGTTAAACGACTCATTAAATATTGCTCTTGTAAACTCCGAGCTTGCAAATACCCTTACCCTCCAAGGAGCTTATCGTGACGCCTTAAGCTACTATGAAAAGGCGCTGCTGTATTTTCCTGAAAAGGATTCACAATACACAAACACACTGATGAACATGTCCCTTACCTACAAAGGGCTAAACCAATATGACAAGGCTCTTTCGGTACTTTTTAAGGGGCAACCTTATTATGAAGGTATCGGTGATTATAGAAGTCTGGGTACACTGGAAAATAATATTGGTGAAATATACCGTGACAACATAAAGGATCTTGACCAAGCCAATGTACACTACCGCAAAGCCATTGTAGCCAACAAAAAGGCCAATAGTGAGAGAGGCCTGGCCCAAAACTACCACAACCTGGCTAATATGTTTCTGGAGCTTGAAAAAACCGATAGCGCTCTACATTATGCCAAACTATCAATGAGGATAAAGGAAAAGATGGGTGATGAGGGTGGTATGGCCTCTGCAAATTATATTCTTGCAGATGTATATTTCCAGCAGGGCAATCACTCTCAGGCAATCTCCAATTTTAAAAAGTCTCTCTCCCTAAGTAAGAAGTATGGGTTGATGGAGGGGGTATATTACAATAACATAAGGCTTGGTGAAATTTACAGGCAACAGGGGTCTCTTAGCCAGGGTGAAAGCTATTTACTGGAGGCTAAACAAATAGCAGAAGGCTCAGAAGACCTTCAGATTATTGGCGAATCGTACCGTTTATTATTTCAGTTCTATAAGGATCAGGGTGATTTTGAGAATGCCCTTACCTACAACGAAAAATTGCGAATAATCAACGATAGCCTTTCTGAACTTCGGGCTACTCAAAATCTGGACGAACTTAGAACTCAGTATGAATCCGAGTTGGCAAAATCGGAAAATCAGGTTCTTCGGGAAAAGGATAAGGCACAGAATGCTCATATAGCAAATCAAAAAAAGCTAATCTACTTAGCCGTTGCTTCCATTGTTGCCTTACTGTTGCTTGCCATTTGGTTGATAAACATGTTGCGCCAGCGTAACCGGGCTTTGATTAGTGAACAGGAGGGTAAAACAGAGCTTGAAGTTCAACACCAGAAGCTTAAGGCCAGTGAGCTGCAATTGCAAAAAACCACCGAGTTGCAAAACAAAATTCTTTCTGTTCTTGGCCATGATTTAAGGAATCCACTAAACAACATTTCCACCCTTTTAGGCACTGTGTCTGATTCTCAACTTGATCAGGATGATTTTACCCAAATACTGGGGTACTTAAAAAAGGAGACAGATGTAAGTCAAATTATTTTGCAGGAAATATTGGCTTGGGCAAGGCTACAAATGGATGAAGATGGAAAGATGCTGGAAACCGTAAAAGCCGATGAATTGCTTTCGGATATTATAGACATCCATAATCACAGTGCTCGTGAAAAACAGATTGGCATAAACATTAAGGGTGCCGAAGTAGAGTTTTGTGCTGATAAGAATCAAATGAGGAGCGTATTTAGCAACCTCTTGTTTAACGCTATAAAGTATAGCCGAAAAGGCGGCCAAATTTGTGTGGACATTGAGGAAGCGGACCAGCAGGTGATTTTTAAAATCATCGATAACGGAAAAGGCATAAACCCGGATGTATTAGATAATCTCAATAAAAGGCATCGTGTAATATCTGAAAAAGGCACGAGTGGTGAGCGCGGCACCGGTATTGGTCTGCGAATAGTAAACGACTTTGTAGAAGCCCACGGAGGAACTTTACAATTCAAAAACAATGAGGATGCCGGAGCTACGGTAACCGTGATTATTCCACTGCACCAAAAAGGTTCTAATCAAACTCTTCAGCTACAGAACCAGTGATTGGCATGCCATATCAGAGTCTTTTACCTCTTTCAATAAAATACATTTCCATCATAGATATGAGTATATTCGCGGCCGCTTAAAAATGGCACTCACACATGGTGAACCGCCTGAAAATAAGCCCCTCTAAATATCCCCGCCATGAAGCGCATCAGTGAATACAAAAAGTTATTTAATGTAGAAGGTGAACTTACCTTAAAAGATTTGAAGTCCAGCTACAGAAACCTGGTTAAGGAATGGCATCCTGATAAATTTCAAGAGGGTGATGAGAGAGCTATAGAGGCCGAACAAATGAGCCGTAAGGTGATTGACGGTTACCACTTTTTGGTGAGCATGGCACCTGAAACTTTAGCCGCCAATGCTGAGGCATACGCCAAAACCACCACAGAGGCAGGTATTGCCGATTATCAACACAAAGGGCTTTTACTAACCGTAACCTTTACGGACGGCAACACCTATGAGTACTTTGGTGTAAATAGAGGTTTATTCATTAAGTTCAACAGCTCTGACAAACAAATGCGCTTTGGAAAAAGAAGCATCTTCAATTCCTTCCCCTACCGCAAGTCAAAGGACGCTATTGAAGAAATGGCTTAAGCCACCTGAGCAAAACTCGTTTTTGATTTTGGAAATTTATGTTGCTGCCTAAACTGGGTTTCGAATCCCGTTTTGGCGGAAAACATACAGCGCCATTAACCTTACTTTTGCCAAAATTTGCATTTGATGTCCACGTTCCAAGATTTAAACCTGCCCAAACCGCTTTTAAATGCGGTAAATGATTTAGGTTTTGATAAACCCACTCCCATTCAGCAAGAGGCCTTCTCTCCTATCCTTTCGGGAAAAGACATGGTTGGGATAGCGCAAACCGGTACCGGAAAAACCTTTGCCTATTTGCTCCCCATACTAAAAGAGCTTACCTACTCAAAGCAAATACACCCGCGCATTTTAATTTTGGTGCCAACCAGGGAGTTGGTAGTACAGGTGGTGGATGAAGCCCTGAAGCTCACCAAGTACATGAATACCCGCGTACTGGGAATATATGGCGGTGTAAATATTAACACCCATGCCCGCGATGTAATGGAGGGTGCCGACATTATTGTTGCAACCCCAGGTCGTCTTTATGATTTGGCTCTAAGCCGGGCTCTGCAGCTAAAGTCAGTTTACAAACTGGTAATAGATGAAGTGGATGTAATGCTGGATTTGGGCTTCATCTTTCAACTGACCAACATTTTTGAATTGCTTCCTGAGCGCAGGCAAAACGTAATGTTTTCGGCTACTATGACGGAAGATGTGGACCGCCTGATTGACGATTTCTTTTATACGCCCAATAAAATATCTATTGCTGTAAGTGGCACACCACTTGAAAATATCTCTCAGCAGTGCTATGCGGTTAAGAACTTCTATACCAAGACCAATCTGCTAATTCACCTGTTGGAGGATAAACAGGAGTTTAAAAAAGTGTTGGTTTTTGTGTCTAATAAAAAGAGTGCTGACCGCCTTTATAACAAGCTGGACGAAGAGTTTGGCTCACAGGTGTGTGTGATTCATTCCAACAAAACCCAAAACTATCGCCTGCGTTCCATTGAAGATTTTGACAATGGCAACAACCGCATTTTAGTTACCACCGATGTGATGGCCCGTGGACTAGACCTGCGGAAAATTAGCCATGTGGTAAACTTTGACACACCTCGCTACCCAGAAAACTACATGCACCGAATTGGCCGTACCGGACGGGCAGAGCAGGAAGGAAATGCTATTTTGTTTTATACCGAAAAAGAGGAAAAAAACAAACTGGCCATTGAAAACCTGATGAATTATGAAATTCCTGAGATTGAATTCCCTTCTGAAGTAGAGGTTTCATCATCACTTACGCCTGATGAACGCCCCAATGTGGATGAAATGGCAAGTCCGCATAAAACCAAAAAGCACACACCGGGTTCAAGTCATCAACAGAAAAAGGAGAAAAACAAAAAGGTAAACCTTGGAGGCTCCTACCATCGCGAAATTGCCAAGAAGTACAAAAAGGCGAAAACCCGCGGTGATAAGAATGTGAACCGGAAGAAGAAGAAATAACTTTCAGCTCTGGTATCAAAAGCCTGAAATTAAGGTTGTTTCAATTTCTTCTTCATAAACTAATCGTGGACTATTTCAATGAAAAGGGTTTCAATTGCTATTCTTATTATCAGCACTTTCGCATTAGCTCTTCTCTTCTTTTATCCCAGAGAATATCAGGTTCCTAAAATAAAAGAGCGGCCTGGTACCAAATTCTGGAACCTTTCAACGGGTTCTAAAATTGCATACACCTTTATTCCCGCCAAGGGAGCTGAAAAGCCATTTCCTGTTATTTTTCTTCAGGGTGGGCCCGGAGGATTTATTACTGAAAGAAACATAATTGATCTGGAAAAACTAACTGAAGATGGTTATAATGTTTACCTGTACGATCAGATTGGAAGTGGCCATTCCGAACGGCTTGAGAACATTAAAGAATATACTGCCGCTCGCCATACAGCAGATTTAGAAGCCATAGTTAACAAAATAGGCGCGGAAAAGGTAATCCTCATTGGACAGTCATGGGGGGCGATTTTAGCCTCACTTTTTGTAGCCAATCATCCAACCAAGGTTGAAAAGTTAATCTACACAGGGCCTGGGCCGTTGATGCCCTATAATTACAAAGTGGCCAAACTCCCGGCACCGGATTCTTTAAACCTTAAGAAACCCCTCTTTACCAATCAACAGGCGGTTAAAAAGGTCAGCAACTTTAGAAATGCGGCTGTGACCTTTTGGGCCAAAAGGTTTTTAAGTAAACTAGCCACAGATGAGGAAGCCGATGCCTATCAAACCCTCTTAAATAAAGAGCTGCAAAAAAGTACCGTAATGGATACCTCAGTGTTACCTCAAATGGAAGCAGGTGGTGGCTATTACGCGCAGCTAATGACCGTGTTGAGTTTTAGGTTTACCCAAAACCCGAGGCCAAACATTATTGGAAGCCCTATTCCCCTGCTAATCCTAAAAGGGCAATACGACAATCAACCGTGGGGCTTCACTAAGGAGTACCTGGATTTATTTCCTAACCATAAACTTGTAATTATTGAGGGGGCAGGCCATTCTATTTCGTTAGAAAAGCCACAGCAGTACATCAATGAAATCAGAGAGTTTCTTACTGACTCTGAAATTGCAACCTTTGTTCCTTAAAGCTCCTGCACAATCATTTCAATATGAAATCAAATTACCTCTTCACCTCCCCTCGTTTAGGCTTTAAAGCCTGGGAAGAATCTGACTTACCAAAACTCATTGAAATGAACCTGGATGCCGAGGTTATGGAGTTTTTTGAAGATGTAATGACGGCTGAACAAAGCACAGCCTTTTTTGAAAGAATGAAAAAGGGATATGCGGAATCTGGCCGTTGCTACTTTCCTGTGGAGGAATTGGAAACGGGGGAGTTTATAGGAATTATTGGCTTGTCTCTAAAAACATTTGAATCTAAATGGACTCCCAATGTGGATATTGGCTGGCGGTTGGTGCAAAAACACTGGAATAAAGGCTACGCCACTGAAGGGGCTAAAAGGTGCCTTGAATATGGACTTAACGACCTTAAGCTGGAAAAAATAATTTGCATTGCCCCTGCGATAAATGCAAAATCTGTAAATGTGATGAAGAAGATTGGTATGGTGAAGGCGGGTGATTTTATGCACCCTCAGCTAATTACCAATGAGCGGTTGAGGGATTGTGTAATGTTTGAAGCTAATCAAGGTACCAATACATTATCTCAAATGGATCAATTAAAATTTGGATCAGAACAAGCAAGTAGCTAACAGAGAATATAAAAATCATTGGCTTTCGAACATTCGCCTTTATTCTAAACATCAGGAAGAGTAAAAGCGCCCAAAGTGGCAGCACTAGTATCATAGCAAAGATTCCAATCCCCACTGTTCGATATAAAAAATCGCTCAGAAAAAAGTTAATTCCTTTTGGATCATCATGAGATGGCCATGGCATATGTCCCAAAGACCAGCCTGCTGTAGTCCAGAAAAAATATAGGAGACTGATCCAAATAGCAGGTAAGAAACTCGAAATAGTGAACATTTTAATGACGAGGTTCTCGAAAAATGCCTTTGAATTAAATTTCAGAGCTATATGCATGTAATAATGACATTCTTTTTGTGGCTTCAATGTCATAACGAACTACCCAACTTCCTATTTTAGCGCCAAATGAGAAATCACCTTTTCCGCCTGGCGCTGGGCCCCATTCTATTTTTGCTTTGTCTCCTTATCGGAGATCCTTTTGACGTACAGGTACGAATGATTGCCACTATGGTTTGGATGCTAACCTGGTGGATTACCTCGGCTCTGCCCATTGGCGTTACCGCGTTGGTTCCAATAATTCTATTCCCTATGCTTGGGATTTTAGATTTAAAGGAAACCACAGCAAACTATGCCAACCCGGTTATATACCTCTTTTTGGGAGGCTTTGTTTTGGGTTTAGCCATAGAAAAATGGAACCTTCATAAACGCATAGCCCTCAACATTATAAATCTGAGCGGAGAAAAGCCCACACGGATTATTCTAGGTAGTATGATTGCCACCGCCATCCTTTCTATGTGGATTAGCAACACGGCCACAACCGTAATGATGTTGCCCATAGGCATGTCAGTAGTAGCACTGCTGGGAAATAAACTAAACAACGACAAAGCTGGGCGAAACTTTGGAATTACCTTGATGTTGGGCATTGCCTATGCCGCTAATATTGGAGGTATCACAACCTTAATAGGCACTCCACCAAACCTGGTACTTGCAGGTATAGTAAAGGAAAGCGGACTGGTAGAACTTGGTTTTGCTAACTGGTTATTCTTTGCTCTGCCGCTGGTGATTATACTTTTCGCAGTGGTTTACATTTTAAACACCCGGGTACTCTTCCCCATAAAAATAGAACGGCTAACAGGCATTGGTGAATTGATTTCAACCGAATTGAAGGCTTTGGGGAAATTGGGGAAAGGCGAAAAACGTGTGATGTGGATAATGCTTTGCACAGCGCTATTATGGATTTTCCGTGCGCAGCTTACGCAGATTGAATGGTTCAAAAATTTATCAGATCCCACCATTGCCATATTTGCTTCAGTGGTGTTGTTTGCCTTCCCTTCTGGCGAAAGCCAAAAACCTGAACCACTTTTGGTTTGGAAAGACACTAAGCGGCTGCCATGGGATATTTTATTACTTTTTGGTGGAGGTATCTCCCTTGCCCAAGGAATGGAAGTAACGGACATTGTAGGGCTTGTGGGCAACTGGATAAGCTCTGGTAACATTGAGCACCCTTTACTCATCATTTTACTGATTTGCTTCCTGGCGGTGTTTTTAACGGAGGTGATGAGCAATGTGGCCCTGGTATCAGTATTTGTGCCTGTTTCGTTTGTTGTGGCGCAAAACCTCGGCCTTTCTGAACTTGAACTAGCTATCCCGCTAACCATCGGTTCCAGTTGCGCTTTTATGTTTCCAATCTCCACCCCGCCAAACGCCATTGTGTACAGCAGTGGTTACATTAAAATGGGAGAAATGGCCCGCAGTGGATTACCACTTAGCCTGATTTGTGTTTTGATAATTTCTCTGTATTGTTGGCTGGTACAAGGCTATTTCTTTGGTTAGAGGATTAACCCCTTACCCACTTCACCTTTTCGTCAATCTTACTTAGGCGCCTACCCTTAGGATGAACCTCAGCCAGTTTACCTATATAAAACAGCCCAAGAGATTTAGCACTCCTATCTAAACCAAAGAAGTCGCGCATTTCATCCGTAAAAGCCATAGAGCCTGTGCTCCAATAACCACCAAGACCCAGAGCATGGCAGGTAAGCCACATATTTTGAACGGCCATAGCCACTGAGCATATCTCTTCAATTTCCGGGATTTTTTCATTGGTTCCTCTCTGCATGCCAATGCCAATAACATGAGAGCATTTTAATGGCCTGTTACGAAGCCTGTCGTACCTCATTTGATTGAAGTCTTCAGCAGTATGGGTGGGTTGATCCAGATTGGCGAGAAAATCCCCCAAAGTAGCTAAACCATCCTCTGCAAAAACTGTAAACCGCCATGGTTCAGTATAGCCATGCGTTGGGGCCCAGTTTGCCGATTCTAATATTTGATTAATCAGATGATCGTCCACCCGCTCACCTGTCATTTGATCCGGTTTAATGGTACGCCTGTTGGCGATAATATCTTTCAGGTGATGTAAGTGTTCATTCATTGATTAGGCTCTTAATTTCAATTTTTATTTGGTCCGCAGACTTATTGGCCGTTTGAACCACAAGTGTAGCCTTGTCATAAAATACATTTCGCTCAAACAAATGTTTGCCAACGTACTCTTTCAGGGCATCGCCTTCAAGGTGGGCTATTAGTGGCCTGTTGGTTTTCCCGGCCTCAAGCCTCTCATAAAGGTTTTGTACACTATTCTGTAAATATATGCTAATGGAGTTTCGGTTTATCAGGTCCATATTATCATAATAACAAGGGGTGCCCCCTCCTGTACTCAGTACAAAGTTGTCTTCCAAAAGCAGCTCTTCCAACAACTCCCTTTCCAGCTTTCTGAAGTATAGCTCACCTTTGTTAAAAATGGTTTCGGTAATGCTATAACCCGTTTTATTTTCGATGGCCAAATCGAGGTCAATAAACTTTAGGCGAAGTTCATCCGCCAAAAGTCGACCGATTGATGACTTCCCCGAGGCCATATATCCAATAATTGTAATCTTCATGCGGCCAAATTAGATGGAATTTTCGAGATACAAAACTGACTTTTAAGGGCTTAAAAATTTCTTCTAAAAAAATCACTTTTACCCTTGGCTATCAAAAATGATTGCCCTTATATTTGCACCCGCTTTTGCAAAAAGGCACTGATTCCGTAGCTCAGTTGGTAGAGCATCTCCCTTTTAAGGAGAGGGTCCTGGGTTCGAGC
>CAXBJE010000022.1:0-14881 GCA_963975525.1 uncultured Owenweeksia sp.
CAGGGCGTGTACATTGTTCGCTTTAGCGGAAAAGGCCTTAATGCCAGCCAGCGCATTATAGTTGACTAATTCTTGTTTTTAAACAAGGCTTTACTACAAAGCCCCGTTTCGGTTTTGCCGAGGCGGGGTTTTTTTTGTGGGCTGAGGAATGGGAAAGGGTTAAAAGTTATAGGTTCAAGGTTAAACGTTTAAAGTTGAATGTTGTAGGTTCAACGTTCAATGTTAGTCATCTGAGTGGGTCGAACTGTGTTCGGCCTGTATCGAAGGATGGCGGATTACGGAGACGTAATCATACGCCTGAGGTTCGGGTTTTGAGTTGGTTTATCAAATAACAGGCTTCGATGCAAATTTGCTGCGTTGCCCTTCGCAAATTCACTCAGCCTGACGGGTTGAGGTTCGAGGTTTAATGTTAAAAGTTAAGTGTTGTGTGGTGGCTAGTCATCCTCAGGGCCCGGACGATTAGTCTGGTTGTATCAGCTTACTCCGCAGGAGTGCGGGGAAGGGTGACACCTTTGACGCGAAGAGTTTTTGTAAAATTTGCTACGGAGTTAATTAGATCAATATCCGGCAGCTTCTAATTGCTCGGCTGCATTACAAAAAGTGTGGTAAGCTTTACTAGCGCCTTTTAATAGACTTTCATAGTCACGGGTTGGTTCCACACTATCTTCAAGAATGTTCTTGAATTTTTGCCACATATGTCCTGTTTCAGGCCCGTAGTAACCGTAATAGCTAAAGGCCTCTACATTCCATTTTTGTGAAGCCTTTAGGTGTTTTAAAATCATGGCGCCACCAAGGGTTGAACCTTCTAAAACATACATAGCTCCCCAGGCCTCAGCTATATTGTTGAGTGATAACACTTCGCTTTTAGGTAATGAAGATTCAACACCAAGCAGTTGTAAATCTTTATTAAGGGCATCCAATTTAGTAAGCCGGTAATGAGCTTGTAGTTCGGTGTGCTCCTCAATCTCATTAAAAGAGAGTATGGCAGGTTCTAACACGGCATGAGCTAACCTTAATTTTTTAAGCAGTGCAACATATTCTTCAAGTGGATAAACCGGTTGCATAATCCTGTTGGACTGCATGGCCTGCTCCACTTCATCGTGAAGGTTTCGAGTATCTGCTTTAAGCTGATTAAGTAGTTGTCCCATTATTATGCAAAGTTTTCGGTAGAGCGAAGGTGGCGCTTTTCTTCAGCCACAGCGCTTAGTAAATTGTGTTTACCGCTAAGTGCCCGTAGCTCCAATAGCTCCGAAAACTGTAATTGATTGATTGTTTCGAGTTCGCGCATCCGCTCTATTAATCTCACTTTAAGTGCGCGGGTATCATCCTGCTGTTTTTCGGGAAGCTTTACGGAGTGGGCAATAATATTTTCTATTAGTGACATCCTGAATTCTTCAGCAAACTGTATCTCTTCGCTGCTCCATTTGGTAGATTGGCCCTTTATCAGTTCTGACCATTTTTCAAAGGAGTTTCGGGGAGTGAGGTTTATTTTCTGGTTATCGTTTTTCTCCTGTTTTCCTGCCCAGTTCACTTCATGAATTTGCTCTTTCCTAAAAAGCAATAAACCTTCCTTCATTTTATTGGAAGTTCGAATTACTAAAATCCCTGCAGGGGCTTGTGCAAGATTCCCTAATTCAGGATAATCGTTTTGCAGGTGGTGGCTATAAAACACTTCATCCTCCGGTTTGCCGAGCAGGTCTATAGCCTTACTCGCGGTCCATTCACCACTGGCAGATGAACTATGAGAACTACGTCCGTTATACACAAAGGCATAGCCATCTGCGTTAAACGCATTCAACAGAGTATCTTCATTTTTCTTAAATACATTATGAATATCGTTTTCTGCCTGTAATGAGCTAAGCACTTTTTGCAGGGTAGAAAGCTTCTTCCTATAGCCAATAATAAGGGAGTTGCTCTGTATGGTTTCAATTTTATAGGCCAACATTTTACCGGTAAACATACACGCCCTTCTTTGGTGTATATCCAGCTGTAAGGGGTTTTCCGTATGGTGGCACAGTATGAGCCCCCAAAGTTTTCCTCCTATAACAATAGAGATAGAAAAGGAGGCTTGAACCCCCATATTTTTAAGGTAGGTTATATGCACCGGGCTTACGCTGCGCAAAAAGGCCGAACTTAAATCCAGCAGTTTATCATCTTTTTTTCTTCTTTCGGGAATAATGGGTGATGGTTCATCATCCACATTCCAAATGCCACGCATAATGTTTTTCACATATAATTTTCGCGCCTGTGCGGGGATGTCTGACGAAGGAAACTTAAGGCCCATATAAGAGGGCATTTCTTCTGTTTTCTTTTCTGCTATTACCTCACCATGATCGTCTTCATCAAACCGGTAAACCATCAGTCGATTAAAGCCTGTTACAACAGATAGCTTTTCAATGGCGATTTTACAGATATCATTGATATCATCATAGCCATCCAGTTCCTGAACGATGTTATCAATTAGAGCTGAATACCGGGTATGTGTTTTTTCACGTTGCGATTTTTGGTCCTTCTCAATCTCCAGTACCAAATAGTCATCCGATAGGTGTGAGTTAACAATATAATCGCATCGTCCCTGCTCAAAAAAGAAGGAGTTGCTCCCTTCCAGATCCATGGTCTCCAGCAGATTTTCAAAGCCGTGTAAAAATGAAGTGGAAAAAAACTCGTCAATTGACGCCCCCACCATGTGCTTTGGCTTTTCGCCCGTTAGCTGGTCTATGTTTTCACTAACCTGCACTATTTCCAGGGTTTCAACATCAAGCACTATGATGTACCCGATAGATTGAACCAAACCAATAATGTGAAGTGGTTCGTCTTCGCAGTTTTGTAATTGTTCACGGGTAATCCCTTGCAGGTTTTTCGACATAAAATTTGGAGTGATGCGATTTAATATTACTCCTCAAATGTATCATTTTCCAAAAGGAGATTGTTAATTATAGGTTTCATTTTGACAAAATAGGACTACAGCTCCAAACCTTCTACGCCAATGTCGTGTTGAAATGTTCCTTAGCATTAATCAAAATAATACAACCATGGAAGACACATTTAAAAAGATATTACACACCGGCATAGGGTTTTTATCACTCACCAAAACCAAGGTGGAAGAGCTGGTAAACGACTTGATTGACAAAAGGCGCTTATCGCGAGAGGAGGGTGAACGCATCATGAAAGACTTTAAGAAGGATTCGGCAACCTCGCGCGAAGCCATAGAAAAGGAAATGAAGCAATGGCTGGAAAATGCTTTAAGTAAAATGGACATTGCTCAAAAAAAGGATCTGGATAAACTACGCGTAGAGGTTGATCAGCTGCAGCGGAGGGTAACTGCGATGGAAGGTCCAAATATGATAAAATGAGCAGTATAGCCCGTTACCGTAAGGTGATCCAAACCTTTGTGAAATATGGGTTTGAAGATTTAGTGGCTGAGCGCTCCCTCAAAAACTTTTTTAAAACAAAAACCCGGGTGCGAAAAACGGATGACCGTACGCGCCCTGAGCGTGTGCGCCTTTTGCTGGAAGAACTGGGGCCCACCTATGTAAAGCTTGGGCAGCTATTGAGCAACAGGCGCGATATTTTGCCCCCGGAGTGGATTAGGGAACTGGAGCATTTACAGGATGAAGTGCCTCCGTTGCCCTTTGAGAAATTGGAGGGGTTGCTGTTAGAAGAGCTGGATGGAAACGAAGCCCGGTATTTTCAACATATTGAAAAGGAAGCTCTGGCCTCAGCCTCCATAGCCCAAGTGCACAGGGCTACCCTTTACAATGGCGATAAGGTGGTGCTGAAAATTCAGCGGCCGGGAATAAGTAAGACCATAAAGGAAGACTTTGCTATTATTCGTGATGTAGTGCGTTTGCTGGTTCGCAATTTTAAAGAATTGGAAAACTACCAGCCCTTCCGGTTAATCGATTCTTTTGAGGAGGCCATTCTTGAAGAACTCAACTTTAAGCGCGAGGCTATCAACATAAACCGCTTTAGGGAAAACTTTAAGGATGACCACCGCATATATGTGCCTAAGGTGTACCAAAAGCTGAGCACTTATAAATTGGTGTGTATGGAAGAAATACACGGTACCAAGATTTCGGATATTGAGAGGTTGCGTCAAATTCACACAGAAAAGTTTGATGATTTGGCCTCTATTGGTACGGACCTTTACTTCAGGCAGATTTTTGATCACGGTTTTTTTCATGCCGACCCGCACCCCGGCAATTTATTTGTGCTGGAAGATGGACGGGTGTGTTTTCTTGATTTTGGCATAATGGGCACCTTGCTTCCGCAAGAGCAGAATGACTTGGCTGAACTGATGATACACATGTCGCGGAAAAATATAAACCGCGTATCTCACACACTTCAAAAAATGGCCATCAGTAGCTCCATACCCAATGAGCGGGCTTTTCAGCGCGACCTGCACGAAATGCTGGAGATGTTTTCTACCGTTACCCTCAGCGACTTTCCGTTGAGTGAGCGCATACAGCGTTTTAAGAATATTTTAGTGGAAAATACCATTGAGCTTTCGCCCAACTACTACCTGCTTATGCGCGCTATGGTAATACTGGAAGGCGTTGCCGAACACCTGGACCCAGATTACAATGCCTTTGCCAACATAAAGCGCTACAGCAGAGAGTTATTTTTAAAAAGGTACAACCCCAAAAACATAGCTAACCGAAGTTGGGAGATGCTGGAAGATGGTGCTCTGTTTTTTAATGATCTGCCTTCAGATGCCAAGTCTATTATCAACAAAATGAAGGATGGCCGCTTTCAGATGGAGTTTAAGCACCAAAACCTGGGCGACCTCTACAAAACATTTGATATAGTAAGTAACCGTATTTCCGTATCCATACTGGTGGCCGCTCTTATTATTGGTTCATCTCTTATTGTGCTGGCCAATATTCCTCCTTATGTTTTCGATAATGTGCCCATCATAGGTTTTATAGGCTTTGCCATATCAGGCCTGCTTGGGCTATGGCTGGTTATAAGTATTTTGAGGCATCGAAATTTGTAGAAGACCAGTTTTGGATGTTTAAAGTTAAAGGTTCAATGTTTAAAGTTAAATGTTGTGTAGAGGCTAGTCATCCTGAGTGCCCAGTCGATTAGGCTGGGTGTATCGCCCGCCCGGCTGAATAGAGGGGAAGGGTGGCGGATTAAAATCGCCAAGGTTTCAGAGTGTTTGTTTAATAGAACTGCCTTAACTTATATGGTCTCGGGCAGATATAAAAAGCCTTTGATGTAGTAAGTACCCATATTTCAGCAACTATAATGGTAGCGGGCCCTATTATGGGCTATTCACCTAATAGTGGTCGATATACTGCACTATGGTATTGATAATTAACTCTAACAATGTTTATTATTCACTAGGCTTAATTAACCTTCTTCATCTGACCAAAATTTCGGTTATCCGCTTCCATTCCTGTCCATCAAGTGAGGAGTTTTTTGGTTTTAAATCATCCCAATCATTATTTGTCAACCCTCCGATAGATTTTCGAACTTCAGAGAAGGAATATGAGGAAATATCTTTTTCAATAATGCCCGATAAAGAATTGGAGAGACTTCTGGGAACCCCAACCATTCTCAGCATGAGGGATTTTTCATTATTGACACCAAAGTAAACTAAGGATGGAATATAAGAGTCCTTCATATCTTCAATATCCCCCTTCACTATACCTTCGAGAGCGCTTAGCCCCCACGAGGCCTTGAAACGAATATCGCCCATCTTCTTGATAAAATCACTTACTCGTTTATTCTCATCTTTAATATTGCTGAAAGCTGGATGCTGATTAGAGATATTAAATAGTTTTTCTCCATTCACCCATGAGATTAAAACTTTTGCAATGATACTGGGATTGAAGGGTGCTTGATCAGATTCCGTTCCCATTTTTGTCTCTCGAAGTTTTGCAATTACTTCAACTTTTTCAGTCAAATTTCTAGGTGACATACTATTAAAGAGATTATGTGGATGCCAACTTTCAAGATTGGAAATCTCAGGATTACCTCGCTTTTCAGCCATCACAGCTAATACGGAAGGAACTGAAAATCCGGTTTTATCCGCAAATGACAAAACCCCTCTCTGCTTTGAGTACTTATCTTGTAAGTGGAGATATATAGCTTTACAGATTTCGATGAATTTGTTCTTTTTCGCACTTGAATCAAGAAGATAATACTCAAGGCTGTCTTTAAATAAGTCTTCAATTTGACTAGAGTAAACCTGAGCCCCACCTACAGTCAGTAGGTGCACAAAATATTGTACTAAGGGAGCAACGGAATTATAATAGCGATGCATGATTGAGCCCAGGCCATTGGAAGCTAAATCTTCCAAAATTGAGTCTCCATTTACAAACAATTCTGCCAGTACACTAACTAGGTCATTACTGCTATTTTGTATTAATCTTTTAGCATTATTAACATTTTCTTTACTATGAAATGGGATAACTATTTTCCCGAAGTTATCTATCATAGTTCTTCCAGCTCGACCCGAAATATTCCAAAAATCATTGGAGTCCAAAGGGGCATTACCCTTTCTAAGTGAATCAAAGAAGACAGTAGAAACAGGAAAATTAACTCCATCAGCAACAGTCGTTGTTGAACAAACATATCGGATCTCCTTGCTTCGGATTAAATGCTCTATCAACAATTTTGACTCATCTGATAAACCTGCATGGTGAATCGCTATCCTCTTACTTAGAACTTTTGATAGGGTGGTTGCTTTGCCGACTTCGTCTTCAATATATTTTCTAACTAAATTAATTTCCTCAGAGTTAGACTCTTCCCCAACTTTATCATACAAGAAATCTGCGCGCTTGTCAGCTGTTCCTCTACCTTGGCAAAGAATTAGCGTTGTTTTCTTCGGTTGTGTAAAATATTTTGCGGAGAATTCTAGTATCTGATCTTTTTTGCTGGAACTTTCTAATTCATATGGATTGGTAAAAGTCCCTTCAATTGAACTTTCATTACTCCAATATGGTGAGGGTAAGAGTTCAAATTTTATTTCCTTTTTAGTCTTAGGTTTGAGGTAGCTAATTCCCGTAATTAATTTCTGTGAAGGTTTCCAATCTATTGCAATAGAATTGCCACCACCTAACCAGTCTTTAACAATTTCTGCCTTTGATCCCAAAAATGGAGATAACAGCATAAACTTAGCTTCGGGTCTCTCCCTTTTCAATATTGCCAACAATAATTCTAATTTCGCTCCACGTTGGCCGTTTTGAATTGTATGAGCCTCATCTATAATGAAGAGGGAAATATCGCGAACGGATTCATGATCTCTTCGAATTAGCAAATCGAGCTTTTCCGGGGTAGAGACTAAAACATCAATTTCATCTACTAAGAAGGAATTCTCTGTAGGGTCAACTTCAATAGCTGAAGAAGTTTTTTCAATGATTAAATCTAGGCCCTCTAGATCCGATTTAAGATCAAAATATATTTGATTGACCAAAGCTCTGGATGGAACTACATATACGATTTTAGAATCTTGCTTTAGAGCTTTCGTAATCAAAATATTGAACTCAGCCAAAAGTGTTTTTCCGGCACTTGTTGGCATCTGGAGTACTGTTACATTTGAGGCAACATCGAGCAAATTGCTGCTTAGGGCTTCTCGTTGAGATGGTAACAGTTCCAGCCACCCTTGTCGAACCTTTACTTCACACAATCTCTTGATATTATCATTGAATTTCGTGCGTGTCCAAATAGAATTTGATTGAAGAATGTTGAGATTTTCCTCTATAATATTAGCAAGGGAAACTAGTCTGGGGTGATGAACCAATAACTTTCTTGCGGTTTCGATGTGTTGCCTAATAATGGGTTCTAGGCGCTCTTTATAGCCATAACCTTGAATTAAAAATTTGGCAACCTCAACAATGGGTTTGGTCAAGTGATATAAACCCAGTAATTCGAATGCAATTGACTCTTGCTTTCTTAGAGGTTTTTCTTGTAGGTAATTTGTTTCAAAACTTTTTTGATCCTTTTGCAAAGAATCAATTATTCTAAGGGAAGAGCGAATGTCATCAAACCCATTGGATTTCCTGACCAGAAGTATCAAGGACTGAAGGGTATTGTTGAGTACTCTTTTGCGCCAATCTATCGCTGATTCGGAGCTGATATGAAATTCTTCTAAATCTAATCTAACAGTTATTGCTTTATCGCTTTTTAGACCGAGAGAGGCTAGAATGAAAAAGTAAAAGGTTTCAGGGTCTACATCATCAACACCGAGTATTTCCTGAAACAGATTCAAGTTAGAACTAGATTTGAGAGGTATAGACTTTAATAAAACATAAGCACGGTCTTGGATTTTAAGTGTATCGACCGAATCTTCTTCTGAATAAATATTACTAATGAGCAGGTATAAAAGCCTCAAGTATTGCTCTAAGTCCCCCTCAAATTCAATTGATTTATCAATTTGAGAACCTAGGTAAATAGATTCACTTTGATTTAAAAGAGACTTTATCCCTGTATCCTCCAGTAATATGTCGATTAAATCGCTCATGCAGCAGAAACGAGTTCTTGTACTTTCAAATAAAAACTGTTGGTTACCTCTTCTATATTCTTTTCAAGGAAAGTCAATAAAGAAAAATCAATGCTATCAGGTTCAAATTCGGGTGCGCATGTTTTCATTTTTCCATAGTCTTCCGGTTCTTTACTGCACTCATAATCTCGGATTAATGTGCAACCATATGTAATCTCGACATTGGCAATGCTTTTTGTTAGGCAGAGGATTGCAAAACCGATTATCTCCGCATGAGTTGTATCAAGCTTGCGGCAGTAGTCTCCTAACTTTCTAATAAGAGTTTCCTGATCCAGCTTGTGTTTTTTATGAGTTTTATACAGCGAATCGTCCGATATGTCCACAACATTAGGAGGGTTTTTCTTTTGAGCCGAGACTTTAGCCTCTCCAAGTAAGATATCCACCTTATTAGCATTAAGCCTATAACCTACAACATCCAAACCACGACCTGGTAGACCCGCCAGTTCTCTATTTGGAAGATTTTTAAGGGGAATAACGAACCTCCTTTCTTTAGAAACTTTTTCTTCATAATAGTAAGTCATTAATAATTCTCCTAAATCACTTCTATAAATGTCTTGGATAATTGCAGGTTGCTCACCTGCTTCTCTTTTTATGTCTTTATGAACCGATGATTTAAGAATTATTGATTTGAGCGCTGAAGAGTCAAATCCTGTAGAATTAAACAATAGACTGCTGTCAAGAGAAGAGTAATCCACAGATGATTCACTTCTTTGATCAATGTACATTTGAGCAAACTTCTCAATGAATGTCGAATTTGCTACAATATCATGTCTTTCGTGTCTGTGCATATGGTGATTGTAAGGTTTGATATAATGCAAATATGAGGTTACATTAATGAAGTTGAAAGTTATTTTCTTTTTAGTTCCCGTGTTATTTAATATGAACACTTTCCCGAAAGTCGTCTATTTAGAAGTAGAGTACAACGACCATCGTCAATATCTGCAAACAAGTAGCGGTTGAAATGTAAGAAGGGTCGAAAAAACTCAATGCTGAGTTAAAAATTGAGACATAAGTATTCCTAAACCATTTTAACCAAGAGCCAATAAAACCGTAGAAGCGAAAGTGCGCCTACCAACTACTGTGTAGGCTTCGATTGGTATTATGATGGGGACGAAGATCACTCCGCCCGTTTTAAAAAAGGATTCAATCCGTGCAAAGTGATTTTACGGCAGGGCTCCATGTGAGTCTTGTCCTTCTGCTCAGGTTACTTTTACATTTCAGGACCGCTTTCATAGTGTTTGCAATTTTTCAGGTGAATAGATTAACAACTAAGTTGTTATAATGCACAGCTATACAAAGTTTGAAATGTTAGTTGATACTAACGAATTGCCTTGAACTAGGTCAAGTAAGTAAATTAGACCGATGCCATGCCAGAGACTCTTGTGATGGATACCAGGCCTTATTTTCAGGCAAGAGTATTTTCTTTCCTTTAAATTGCCTCAGATTGTGTGGACTATTTTCATTCTCTGTGAAAGCATCAGAAAGAATGACTCTGTAATCTTCATCTAAAGAAATAATGAATCGATCAAAAGCTCTATGTAAAGTCGGAGAGAGGGTTATTCCATTTTGAATGGAATCATCTTTGGATTTACTCCATGGCCTGATATGGCATGCATCAATAAATTGGTAGTCCATGTTCGCATTAATTCGTTGACCTGAAATTGCACAGGTGTATTTGTACTTTTTAGGGACCTCCGTTTTGAATAGTACAGATCTCACTTCGCTTTGAATTATCTTCATCCATTTTACTGGAGTTTCTGCAGCTTGTCCAGATAGGAAATTCAACTCCAGTTGTTCTAGATATTGTTTCCGTTCAAGGCTTATCTGTTTTTTCTCAAAGTCACTATGAGGAAAGTAATAATCCAGAATTTGAGTTTTGATTAAATCCCGTTGATCCGGATTAATTAGGTTGCTAAATATGGAATCATCAAAATAGCCAAAATAGATACTGTCCTTTAAAGCCCCTAAGCTTTTCGGAGAATAGGAATTTGTCAAGGCGACTTTTGCTCCGGAAGCAAGTTTAAGGTGCCAAAACCCATCGCTTGAGAGATGATAAAATGGAAGGAAGAAACGTGGTTGCCACCCTTCGCTAGGCACAAGCTTTAACCATAGGTTTTGGAAGGTTGCCACAAGTTCTGGTGAAACAAAGATTTTGTTTTCTGCAATTATTCCTTCGTCCATTAATTCAATGATAGAAAGGAGTAAAATTGGCTTATGCGGGGCCTTTCCCAAATCCTTATTTTGGTGGGAAGCTCTTTTTAGCTTCAAAAAGACGTTCTGTAATGTTGGCTTGATAGGGTCGGAATTATAGTTCAAAAATGAACTATTCATTCCTAACTACCTAGAAAGAGATTATCAAACATCTTACTATTTGACCTAAATCAAAAAACCCTCAACACTTTCGTGTGAGGGTTTCGTTTTGTGGGCTCAGCAGGGCTCCCTTCAATTTCGCTTCGCTACATTCAGGACAGGCTTCTCGCCCTTTGGGCACAAAAAAACCTCCACGCTTACACGGGAGGTTTTATTTTGTGGGCCCAGCAGGGCTCGAACCTGCGACCAAAAGATTATGAGTCTTCTACTCTAACCAACTGAGCTATAGGCCCCGAAAATTGGACGGCAAATTTAATGGATTTTTGGAATTTCAAAGCACATAAACCAAAAACTATAACTTCAATATTCCATGCTTGAATTTCAAACCCGCCACCCTTCGATACATCACGCCTTTAGCGTGACACTCAGGATGACTAGCACACCACACTCAACATTGAACATTCAACACTTCCCTACCCCTTCCTCTCTCTGCTCTTTTTATAAATCTTAGCCACTACAAAAAACACAACGCCAAGTGCCAGTAGTAAACCCAACCCCAACCAAAGGCCATTCAGGCTTTTCCACACCGCTAGCATTACAATGGCAATAAGGGCAAGGGTAGGTAGCTCATTGTAGAGTCTAAACTTCATGCTGCTAAAGGAAGTAGGTTCCGTTTGCAGCTTTTTCATTTGGTGGTAGTTGCTAAAGTGGTAGGCAATAAGGCCAATCACTAAAGTGAGTTTTATGTGCATCCACGGTTGTTGCAGCCATTCGGGAGTAATAATCAGCATCCCAATTCCACCAATTAAGGTCATTACCATGGCCGGGGTTTGTATAATGTTGAGGAGGCGACCTTCCATCACTTCGTATTGTTTACGCAGAATGGAGCCCACTTCATCGTTTCTGTCCCACGCCTCGCGGTGATACACAAAGAGGCGCACGATGTAGAAGATGCCTGCAAACCAGCTTACAAATCCTATGATGTGGAGGGCTTTAAAGAAGAGGTACGTCATGAGGACAAAGGTAAAGTACTGAACAAGGAATTTTATTTTATTTCATTTTGGCTTGACCCAAAACGAAACAACTAAGCGAAGCGACCTCACGAACATCATAAAACAATAATAATCCTGTGAGTAAAAGGTCAAGAAGCTTTCAAGGAAATTTCTGATTTCGTTCCTCTACC
The DNA here is from genome assembly GCA_963975525.1 of uncultured Owenweeksia sp. GTDB lineage: Bacteria > Bacteroidota > Bacteroidia > Flavobacteriales > Schleiferiaceae > Owenweeksia. Next base: position 12,003 of record CAXBJE010000022.1, read on the forward strand.
AGAATCGTTTGAATTTCCACTCCATGCGTTGCCCTCCTTCGTGCGGGCCGCAATTACTCGTAGTGTGTTTGTTTTAGTGGAACTCGTGAGCTTACCCTGTGGGTTCGGTTCCGTGTCATTCTGCACTATTTCTATGAAAGCTTCGGTGTCCTTCGAATAAGACTTACGGAGCTACTACGTTTGCAGTCAACGTGTGGATTAATGGGGATCTAGCTATTTCATTTGCTGATTTCTAGGTTGGACCGGCATTTTAGAAATTTCGTAGAAAAGCGAGGTGAAACTTGGCTGCTGAGAAGTGCCGAAGTGGAGAGAAGCGGAACGGCTGGGGCTTCGAAGGGCAAGTGAACTGTAGCTTTTAAGAAATTTATAAGAAGCCTTGATTTTTTCTTCCTTTTGCATCAAGGCAAAAGGAAAAGAAACAATTTCTTCTTTGATTTTCTTCTGAAGAATATGATGATTAGAAAGTGACGAAGGGGCTAACTCCCTGAGTGCTTGGATATTTTAGAAATAATCTACATTGGTATCAAAATCTACATTATTGAAACCAAAAACCATTGCCTTGTGGTCGGGGCCACGAAATGTCTCTACAGCGATGATGTACTACTTTGCCCACCGTGGCGACACCCGCGTTTGGGACGAACCACTGTTTGGATATTTCCTGAAGCATACGGGTGTTTGGCGCCCCTCGCGGGATGAAGCACTGGCCATTATGGAAACCAATCCTGAAAAAGTGCTGAGCGAAATTGAAGGAGCGAAAGGTGGGCCCTTTAAGTTTTTGAAAAACATGGCCAATCACCTGGAAGGCTTGGATTATGCTATTACGCACCATTTCCACAATGTTATTTTATGCCGGCAGCCCGCTGCGGTTTTGGCTTCATATACTAAGCAAATAGAAAAACCCACGGCTCTGGATCTGGGCTATCAACACCAGTTAAAATTGCTTGGTTATCTCAGGGACCACAACATGCCCTACTTTATTTTAGATTCGGATGATCTCCGAAAAAATCCCGCTAAGGAATTGGTTGAACTGGCTGGGTTTTTAGGAATGCCTTTTACGGAAAGTATGCTGACTTGGCCTGCTGGCCCTCTGCCTGAAGATGGCGTTTGGGCTAAGTATTGGTACGATAATGTACACCAAAGCACTGGCTTTGCCCCGTATGAAGACAAGGCGTTTGATGTTCCTCAACCATTACTTCCATTACTGGAAGAGTCAAAAAAGCTATTTCAACAAATTTTAAAGTATAAACGATGAGTAAGTTCAATCAACCCGACCCGCGAAATGCAAATACGCTGGTATATGTAAATGGATTGGTAAAGCGCGATGAGGCCAAAGTTTCGGTGCTGGATAGTGTGGTGCAGGGAGGCGATGCCGTATGGGAAGGGCTGCGCGTGTATAATGGCCATATCTTTCAACTGGAGCATCATTTAAACCGACTGATGCACTCGGCTCACATATTAGATTTTAAAAATGTGCCCGACCGTAAAGCGGTGCGCAACGCCATTTTTGAAACCCTTAAGGCCAATGGTATGACGGATGGTGTCCACATTCGGCTAACGCTTACGCGAGGAGTAAAAAGCACTTCGGGCATGAATCCTAACCTCAATGTAAATGGCTGTACGCTTATAGTGTTGCCCGAGTACAAGGGTTTGGTGTATGGTGATGAAGGCCTAAAGCTGATTACCTCCTCCGTAAGGCGAAACCCGCCTTTTGCGCTGGATTCAAAAATTCACCACAACAACCTTATCAATAATATACTGGCCAAAATTGAAGCCAATTACGCTGGCGCGGATGATGCCGTAATGCTCGATCAGCATGGGTATCTTTCCGAAACCAATGCCACAAACCTTTTCCTGGTAAAGGATGAAGTTTTGTACACACCTTTTGCCAATAGTTGCCTTCCGGGATTTACCCGACAAGCCGTAATGGAAATTGCGGAGGCCCAAAAAGTCCCGTTTAAGGAGAAGGACATGACGATGGCCGAAATGTACACAGCAGATGAGGTATTTACCACAGGAACCATGGGCGCACTAAGTTGGGTAAAGGTGGTAGATGGCCGGCAGATTGGCAATGGCCGTAAAGGCCGAATGACTCAAGAACTTCAGGAGTGGTACGGGGAGAAGGTGAAAGAAGAGTCGGTACCTATCCCGCACTGACGGATATCATTTTATAGAGGAGGGGCTGCGGGTACTTTTGGCGAAAGTTAATTTGCCATGGAAGTAAGCCTTTTACAGAAGTATGATGTGCCCGTACCGCGTTACACCAGTTATCCTACTGTTCCCTTGTGGGATACGCGCGATACTAGTGCCGAGAGATGGATGGAGCATGTAAAGCTTAGCTTTTCGCGAAATAAGGAAATCAGCCTCTACATACATTTACCCTATTGCGAAGCCCTTTGCACCTATTGTGGCTGCAATAAACACATCACCAAAAACCATTTGGTAGAGTACCCGTATGTGCAGGCTGTGCTTAAGGAATGGAGGATGTACACCTCTCGTTTACCTGAAAAACCGGTAATCCGCGAACTTCACCTGGGTGGTGGAACACCCACCTTCTTTTCTCCTGAAAATTTGAAGATGCTGGTAGAGGGTCTTCTGGCGGAAGCCGAATTGCCAAACTCCTATGAGTTTAGTTTTGAAGCACACCCCAATAGCACCACATTTGAGCACCTCAAAACCTTACGGGAAATAGGGTTCAACCGAATAAGTGTTGGTGTTCAGGATTTTGACGCTGAGATCATGCGAATCATCAACCGCTTTCAAACGGTAGAAGAAATCCGAAATGTAACAGAGCAAGCGCGGGCCTTAGGGTACAAATCTGTAAACTATGATTTGATTTATGGCTTGCCCAAACAAACTTCGGAGCACATTAAAACTAATCT
>CAXBJE010000023.1:0-14607 GCA_963975525.1 uncultured Owenweeksia sp.
AAAGACCCTGTCTACCTGAAGTGTTATATGCAAAGAGCGAAGAGCGATCTTATTTTGATGGAAGTTCTTGGATGGGCCACTTGGGCACTTATTGTGTTAATTATTTCCAGTCAGTAGGTAACGGAGCGGTTGTAACAGCCTCATCAGCATGAAGTTTATAGACTACTGATGCCACGTTTGGAGTAGACCAGCGGTTAGAAAAGAGGTTATTTCTTACTTTTTGCTCGAGGTTAAAAAGTAGCCAATAAGTCCCGATCCTTAAAAAGAAAATATCGCAAGCCAAATAAGGACGTAAACTGCAGAAGCGGTGCAGAATTTACCTCTAATCAATTATCTCCATCGTTAGGGGACCGGCATCGGCTCCGCAGATGGGCACCCACTTGCTGAAGCGGAGGGTCAGCACAAAACGCTGTTTGAAGATCACGCCTAAGCGGGATCAAGTTCGTTTTGTGCCCGTAGCAAAGCTGTAGTGGGTCATCGAGGAGTCAAGCCTAGATTTTTGCTTCCTTTTTATCAACCGAGGACAAAGGACGAGCTCACGAACGATAGTGAGTAACAAAAAGGAAGAGCCTTGCGGCTTGAGCAAAGCTTTCCTGTTCGTTTTTGTCTTAACACAAAAAGAACCAAAAAAGTCAAGGCTTCTTGAATTTTCTCTATAACATACCTTACGCTTCACTGAAAAATAAAAGGCCTGCGGCTGCTTTATTTGCGGTCGCTCCGTTTCATTTGGTTTTAACGAAAAAATTCAAAAGGCTGGTCCTGAAGCATAAACCTCGCTGATGGCCCATGAACTTTTTCAAGAACTAACGGGCATTCAAATGTAACCGAAGCCTACGGCTGAGCTCACGAACACAATTGAAATAACTTATTGCGAGTAATTGCATTCCGAAGAATGAGGAATAAGCATGAAATGCAGAATGAAACGTGGTTTTGCTTTTCTTAAAACAGCAAAAAGTTCCTTTAGAGCTCTCCACGATTGCTATCGGGGTTTGTTTCGTTTTGCATCATGGCAAAATGAAAGAGTAAAACTCTGCGGCCTGAGCAAAGTGTTTCTTTACTTTCTGCTCGAGGTCAAAAAGTAACCAAAACCCCCAGCCTGATAACATTTTTATTGAAAACTACATTCCACTTCACTGCAAATAAAAGGCCTGCGGCTGCTTTATTTGCGGTCGCTCCGTTTCATTTGTTTTCTACTAAAAATCCTGAAGGGCTATCCTAAAAATGAAAATATTCATTGAAACATATAAACGTATAGCAACCGAGCGTTGAAGAACTTGTCTCAAATCAATTATATCCATCGCTAGGTGAATGGCATCGGCTCCGCAGATGGGGCACCCACTGGCTGAAGCTAAGGGTCAGCACAAAACGCTGTTTGAAGATCACGCCTAAGCGGGGTCAAGTTCGTTTTGTGCCCGTAGCAAAGCCATAGTGGGTCATCGAGGAGCCAAGCTCTCCCCGATAGCTATCGGGGTTGGTTTCGTTTTCCATCAAGGGAAAAGGAAAGAGAAAAACTCTGCAACTTGAGAAAAGCTTTACTGTTCATTTTTGGCTTGACCCAAAAAGAACCAAAAAAGTCAAGGCTAATTATAAATTTCTGAAAAGCTACGGTTTACTTAGCCTTCGAAGCCCCAGCCGTTCCGCTTTGCTCCTCTTCGGCACTTCTCTGGGCTAAGTTTCACCTTGCTTTTGTTCGAAATTGATAATAGGCCGGTCCAAAAGCTCAAACCTTTCGTTTGACCTAGGAGCATTTTCAGAACTAATGGAGATGCAAGCGAAATTGCGTTCTTTGAAAAAGAACAAGCATGAAGCCGAAAATTTGGCCTTGGTTGCGGAGTGTAACGGAGCAAAGAATAAATAATGAAAAAGCCGCAGTACCATTACAGTACTGCGGCTTTCAGCTTAACTAAATGCAATTACCTATGCATTAAGGTTTTTAAATGACCTCTCTACAAAGTTGGTCAGTTCCTCACCATGTAGCAGGTTCTGCGAAAGCAACGCCAGGTCTGTACCATTTTTAATCATTTCAGCACGCTTGGCCTCATCTTCCTCCTTCAATATGCTACTTACAAACTCATTGTTAGTATTAACCACCAAAGTGTACATGTCAGGCATATTGCCCATGCCCATCATGCCACCACCGGTCTGGCTCATCTCCTTCATTCTACGCATAAACTCAGGCACAGTAATAATAAATGGATTTTCATCTGAGCTCATATTCTCCATTTGCACCGTGTACTTAGATTTCTCTACAGCACCTTCAATAATGGGTTTTAGCTTTTCAATTTCCTCTTCGGTGAGTTTACTAGGCTGGCTATCTTCTTTTTTGATAAGTGTATCAATTGGCTCAGAGTCTACACGGGCAAAGCTCATCTTATCATTGCTCATCTCCAGCTTTTGCATCAGATGGCTTACAATGGGGCTATCCATTAGCAATACATCATAACCACGGTCTTTAGCGCGCTTAATAAAACTATGCTGGCCTTCCTTATGGGCAGCGTAAAGCACAACAAGTTTTTCGTCCTTATCTGTCTGTAGGTCTTTTATTTTCTCCTTGTATTCTTCAAGGGTAAAGTATTCCCCATCCACATTTTGGTACAAGGCAAATTTCTGGGCACGATCGTAAAACTTTTCATCGCTCAACATTCCGTATTCGATGATCACCTTAATGTCATCCCACTTTTTCTCAAAGTCCTTTCGGTCATTCTTGAATAATTCGTCCAGTTTATCGGCAACCTTCTTCGTAATGTGGCTGCTGATCTTTTTCACAGCACCATCGCTTTGTAAATAGGAGCGTGACACATTTAGCGGAATGTCCTTAGAGTCAATCACACCGTGCAATAGCGTTAGGAAGTCAGGGACTATGCCTTCAAGGTTATCAGTTACAAAAACCTGGTTTTGGTATAGCTGAATCTTGTTTCTTTTGATCTCCATATTAGGGTTGATCTTAGGGAAAAACAGAATTCCCGTAAGGTCAAATGGATAATCAACATTTAGATGGATGTGGAACAGTGGCTCTTCAAAAGTGCTTGGGTAAAGCTCGCGGTAAAAGCTCTTATAATCTTCGTCCTTTAGTTCGGTTGGAGTTTTAGTCCAGGCTGGCTCAGGATTGTTGATAATGTTGTCAATGGTCTTCTTTACCTCTTTGGCGTCATCGCCCTCTCCTTCCTTTTCAGTGATTTCCTTGGTACCAAACTTAATGGCCACCGGAAGAAATTTACAGTACTTATTCAGCAATTCACGGATGCGGTGCTCTTCCAAAAACTCCTTAGACTCTTCATTAATATGAAGAACAATATCGGTTCCGCGATCTTCCTTTTCGGTTTCCTCTAATGTAAAATCCGGGTCACCATTACAAGTCCAGTGTGCAGCAGGATCACCTTCCACATGGTTTTTAGAGAAAATCTCCACTCTCTCTGCCACCATAAAGGAAGAATAGAATCCAAGGCCAAAATGACCGATAATAGCCGCACCATCTGCCTTATCTTCATATTTCTGTACAAACTCCTCAGCACCCGAAAATGCCAATTGGTTAATGTATTTCTCCACTTCCGCAGGAGACATACCCACACCTCTATCGCTTACGGTTAAGGTTTTAGCCTCCTTATCAATCTTTACTTCAATAGTAAGGTCTCCAATCTCTGCCTTTGATTCGCCAATGCGGGTAAGGGTTTTAAGCTTAAGTGTGGCATCCACAGCATTCGAAATAAGCTCTCTTAAAAAGATTTCATGATCTGAGTAGAGAAACTTCTTGATTATGGGAAAAATGTTATCCGCAGTTACATTAATCTTTCCGTTTGACATGGTTTATTTAAAATTTGATGTTTGAAAATTATGTTTTGAGGCCAGCTGAATTAACCTGGCCAGCGTGCTTTAAGCAACAGATGTGCCGATTGATGGATGGTGACAAAGTGACGGAATTGTGATTATCACCCACCTGAGTGGGCAATGCGCTATTTAATTACATTCGTACAAACCAAAAATTGCGATAATCATGAAAAAAGTAATTGCTGCGCTGTTTATAGTAGGACTCGTATTGTTAATCCTTAACCTTCTAAAAATATTGGCTGGTTTTTTTCTATTAGTATTAAGCATTGTTTGCCTGCTCATTGCAGTAATACTTTGGCTGGTAAGTCTTATCAAATAGCCTATCAATAATTGTTTTTAGGGCTGTGTATGCCTGAAGTCTATATATTTAGCCTCTGAAAAATTGAACCTAAACAAACTAAGCTATGCGTACCCTTAAACTAATGTTGTTATCCTTCACGGTAATTTCTGTAATTGCCTGCACTGACGAAGAAACCAATGTGGAGAAGTATTATGAGGGTGGTTGGGTAATCCGATCAAATGATCCGGAAGTGGATTCGGTATCCAACATATTTGTGCAAAGCTCTGGCGATTTTACCTATGATTTGAATTATGGTGGAGGCACCGAAAAGGTTATTGGCATAGTAAGAGAGACTGGAGATGTGCGCGCCAATATTAAATTGGATACTATCCTTTTGGGCATCAGCCGTGGTAAGTTTTCTCCCAATGGCACAGGAAGCGGTGAATACACCATCGTAAACCAAAAATTTCAGTGGACGGCTACAAAGAAATAACCCTGGCTGCCAATGGCGAAAGCTTCTCACCTTTAGCCTCTTCGGCTGTAAAGCTCACTTTGCAGAATATATAGTGCCCGCGTAAAAATGTAGACAGGTAGTATGTGGTGATAGGGTTGTCATTATCTCCTTTATATACCACTTTGGTTGCAGCCATTGGTGTTCCCTCAAAAGTCACTCTCGCATTTTCGTCTTTTTCAACCACGCCATTGCTTTGAGCTTCAGTTATGGCCATATTTATTTGCCTTGCCATTAAGGCATCATCCGTAGTTTTGTAAAGTGACCAGTATAACTCGCCCAAACCTTCACAGCTTATATTATGTGGTCCATCCCATTTGCATACATTACCGAGTTCCAGGGTTCTGCCGGCAAAATCTACTACCGTAGCGCTCTTATCTGTAATAATATAGTTTGGCAAACCATTATCCACAATATCCTTAACCAATACCCCTGCCCTTTCAAAATCAAGCATAAAAGCACTTTCAGCAATTATAGCGAACATGGTGCTATCAGCTGCCGGTACAATAAAGAGTAAAGAAGTGGTGCTATATTGATCTACAATAACCTCACCGCCAAGGAGCATCATGCTGGGTTGTTTAAAGGTTGTATTCTCCAGATAGTAGAGATCTCCGCCAGCCATATAGGCGTTTTTAATCTTGTTTAATGATTTTTTTGTTGGTGGTAAATCCACCTTTTCAATAGTAAAGGTCATTCCCTCACCTTCCAGCATCACAGTATTTGCACTGGTTTGTAATCCGTGAAAATTGGCAAATAGCTTCTTTTCCGATGGTTTAACATAATCAGCCGTATTGGGTGCCAGCGTAACATTTAATGGAAGTTTGGTGACTGTACACGAACACAGACTTACGGCAGTAAGTAGAATAAATAAAGCCTTTTTCATGGTGATTTTTCAGATAGAGTTATAATAGAATTGGAGTATCAATAATACAATTTCATTGTCAACTCAAAATAGATTTTCATCCTTCTATATTACCTTTAATAAAATATTATGACCACAAGACCACTATTTTTTAAATCATGACAAGCCTTAAAATCAAGCTGCTGCTCACAAGTTCCATTTTATTATTCAGTTTACCTGTTTTACGGTCACAATCTCAAAATGGATCAGGGGAAATAAATATAGATGTAAAAGATCTTGTAAATCAAGGAGACTCTTTATTATCGCACAACCCCCCGGGGGCCGCTGAATTTTACCTTTTGGCCTTTAGCAAACTTGCACAAACACAAGACCCGCTGCTAAAGGCAGAGGTACTAGATAAGTTAGGACAGGCCAGTTTTTTAATGGGCTCTTATACGGATGCACTTGGATCCATGAAAAAAGCGCTCAAAATTTATGAGGAGCTTGGAAAAGATACACTGGCAGCCAAAGAGCTAAGTTGGATTGGTTCTACCTATTACTTCAGCGATCTGAAAGAACTTGACAAGGCACTTGATTATTTTCAAAGAGCTTATAAGAGATTTCAAAAAGTTGGCATGCACCAAAATGCCCAGCTTTCTGCGAACTACTCAGCATACATCTACTGGGCCAAGGGGCAAAAAGAAAAGGCTTTGCAGCTACATCAACGGGTGTTGGCAGTTTTTGATTCACTGGGCAATATTGAAGGACAAGCGGTAAGCCAAAGCGATGTTGGATTTACACTGAACTCTTTAGGTCGATACGAAGAGGGGCTGGCCGGTAACCTTAAAGCCCTGCAGCTGGCGGTACAAGTTGGTGACTCGCTCATCATAGTTCCTGTTTTGGGCAATATTGCCATTAGCTATATGAAGCTTGGTAGGTTGAATGAAGCTGAAGAATTTGCCAAGATGAGTCTTGAAGCAGCAAAAAGGCGTGGACTGCTTTTACGGATTAAAGAGGCACTGGCAACATTACATGAAACCTATGCGCTAATGGGCAACTTTAATAAGGCGTACAGCACACACAAAGAATTTAAAGCCATTAGTGACTCTATATTAAATGAAGAAGAGGTTAAAAAACTGGTTCGGCTGGAAGAAAGACAAACTTTTGAGGAAAAGGAAAACCAGTTGAAAATTGAGCAGGCAAAGAAAGATGCCCTGGCCGAAGCACGCTTAAAAAGGCAGATTGCTTATAGAAATAACCTAATTGCCATTATATTTTTATTACTGGCCCTTACTTTTTTGATAATACGCAATGTTCGTCTTAAAAATAAAAGTGCTAAAGCCCTGGGGTTAAAAAACCAGGAACTAAGCCAATCCAACCAAAAGATAGAAAACCAAAACAGGGATCTCGTAATTCATCAAAAGGCATTGGAGGAAAAAAATATTGAGCTGGAACAATTACTACGGGAGCTAAAAGAAACTCAGGCCAAGTTAGTGCAATATGAAAAGTTGGATGCACTTGGTGTGGTAGTTACTGGTGTGGCCCATGAAATTAACAATCCCCTTAATTTTATACAGGGCGGTGTTTATGCTTTGGAGGGCATAATATCCAATATGGATATGAATGGCGACAAGGAAACTGCTGAACTGCTTATACAGCACATATCCACGGGTGTGGGCAGGGTAAACGAGATTGTTTCTGAACTAAACAGTTTTAATATAAACAGCCAACGCGAAGACCACATAGTATGCCACATCCACAAAATATTGGAGAGCTGCCTGATTATTTTACAACCTAAGATTGAAGAAGTGGGCTGTGCAATGATTACCAATTATGCGAACGAAAATTTATGTGTAGAGGCACATGAAGGCAGCTTGCACCAGGTTTTCAGCAACCTCATTTACAACTCCATTTTGGCTGTAAGCCATGATGGAATAATTGAAATTACCACTCGGCAACTTGATGATAACTCTATTGAAATAGAAGTAAAAGACAATGGCTGCGGCATGAAGCCTGAAATTTTGGATAAAGCCTTTGACCCATTTTACACCACCAGAGAAGCAGGAAAAGGTACTGGCCTGGGCTTGTACATAAGTTATAAACTTATAAATTCACACAATGGAACTGTGAGGCTTACTTCAGAACCTGAAGTGGGGACCATAGCCACGGTACGTTTACCTTAAAACAAGGATTTTATGCAGAAAAATGGCAAACCCAAAGTGTTGTATGTGGATGATGAACCCATCAACACGGTATTGTTCAATCTCAATTTTAAGGATGATTTTGATATTGTACTTTCTTCATCTGGTGAGCAAGGGTTGGAATTGTTGGAAACCGAACCTGGTGTGGATGTGGTGCTGTCCGACTTTAAAATGCCCGGCTTAAACGGAGTTGAGTTTATAAAGGAAGCCCACCAGCGTTTCGGGGCAAGGCCTTCTATCATTTTATCTGGATACGATAGAAACGAACATATTACCAATGCCATGGATGATGGTACTATAGTGGCCTATCTACAAAAGCCAATGGACAAAACCGTGGTACTGGAAACAATAAAGGGCTGTATTAACGGAAAAAAATAGCCCCGCACTTTCGCACGGGGCTATAAATTTTCAATGTTGTCAGGTTAACTTACCCTACCAATTCTTTCACTTTATCGGCAGCTTCCTTAAGCACAATAGCTGAATGTACTTTAAGTCCACTTTCGTCAATCATCTTTTTAGCTTCCACAGCATTGGTTCCTTGCAGGCGCACAATGATGGGCACTTTAATATCACCAATGTTTTTGTAGGCATCAATAATACCTTGTGCCACACGGTCACAACGTACAATACCTCCAAAAATATTCACCAAAATGGCTTCTACTTTCTCGTCTCTTAAAATAATGCGGAAGGCCTTCTCCACACGGGCAGCATCGGCAGTACCTCCAACATCAAGGAAGTTGGCGGGGTTACCACCAGCCATTTTAATAATATCCATGGTAGCCATGGCCAATCCGGCACCATTTACCATGCAACCCACGTTTCCGTCTAGGTTTACAAAGTTTAGCCCTGCATCACCCGCTTCTACATCAATGGGGTCTTCCTCGCGCTTATCGCGAAGAGCTGCATAGTCTGCATGGCGGAAAAGTCCGTTGTCATCAAGGGTAACCTTGGCATCAACGGCAATAATTTTATCATCAGAAGTTTTTAGTACCGGGTTTATCTCAAAAAGAGAAGCATCAATACCATCATAAGCTTTATAAAGAGAGGTAACAAACTTGGTCATTTCCTTAAAAGCCTTGCCGCTAAGGCCCAGGTTAAAGGCAATCTTACGTGCCTGAAATCCCTGTAAACCTTCTTTAGGGTCAATCTCTTCGTGGTGAATTAATTCAGGAGTGTCTTCCGCCACAGCTTCTATATCCATTCCACCTTCGGTAGAATACACAATCATATTTCGTCCTGAAGCGCGGTTTAGCAATACCGACATATAAATTTCAGAAGTCTCGCTTTCGCCAGGATAGTACACATCTTCGGCAATTAGCACTTGGTGTACCTTCTTTCCTTCTGCAGAAGTTTGTGGCGTTACCAACTGCATACCAATAATATCAGATGAAATTTGCTTTACATCATCTAAAGACTTGGCAAGTTTTACACCGCCACCTTTACCACGGCCACCAGCATGTACCTGTGCTTTTACCACCCACCAGCTAGTGCCGGTATCGGCATTAAGTTTTTTGGCAGCTTCCACAGCCTCTTCTGGCGTAGATGCCACTATTCCTCTTTGGATGTTTACTCCATAAGAGGCCAAAATTTCTTTTCCCTGATATTCGTGTAGGTTCATCTATTTTCGGTGTTTGATATTACTTTTTAAAAGTCGCGCAAAAATAGAGGTAACATTGGTTTGGGGAAAATTTTAGACAGGTTTTATCTGCTGTACTTAAACTTGCCTGTGGCAGCCATAAATTTGATAGGTTTGGCACTTCAATTTTTTATCTGATGATCAAAGCCCAAAAAATCACCAAGGCCTACGGCTCTCTTCAAGTACTTAAAGGTGTTGACTTTGAAGCAACCAAAGGCGAGATTGTATCTATAATGGGTGATTCAGGAGCCGGAAAAACCACCTTCCTCCAAATTTTAGGCACATTAGAGAGACCTGATTCGGGCACCCTTGAACTTAATGGGGAGCAGGTTTTTATGCTTTCGCAGAAAAAGCTTTCGCGTTTCAGAAATGAAAATATTGGCTTTGTATTTCAGTTTCATCACCTGTTACCAGAGTTTACGGCATTAGAGAATGTTTGCATTCCCGGGTTTATTGGTAAAAGAAAGCGCACCGAAGTTGAAACCCGCGCCAAGGAACTACTGGACTTTTTAGGATTAAAAGACCGTATGACGCATAAACCCTCGGCCATGAGCGGTGGTGAGCAACAACGTGTGGCTGTTGCCAGAGCGCTAATTAACAACCCTGCTGTTATTATGGCCGATGAGCCTACAGGCAATCTGGATTCTAAAAACGCAGAAGAATTACATCGACTGTTTTTCCAGTTACGAGATGAATTTCAAAACACCTTTATAGTAATTACCCACAACCCCGAGCTGGCCAATTTGGCGGATAGAAGAATGAAAATGGTGGATGGAATATTAATTTGATAGCTGTACTCTGTACATTGTACGATGTACAACCAACAACATACAATCTTTACTTTTGCCCCATGATTACAACCAAGATTAAAGACATTATTGCCAAGGAAATTGAGGCGATACAAAGCATACCGGTTGACGGAATTATTGATGGCGCCATTGCGCTGATATACGAACAGGTGCATCAAAAAAATGGAAAAGTAGTGGTAAGCGGCATGGGAAAGGCCGGTCAAATAGGTGTAAACATTGCTACTACACTTAGCTCTACCGGCACACCCGCTATATTCCTCCACCCCAGTGAAGCACAACATGGCGACCTTGGTGTAGTACAATCCAATGATGTGATGTTTATGATTTCAAACTCCGGTAAAACCCGGGAGATTATTGAGATGGAATTTTTGGTAAAACGCATGCACCCCAACATTAAAATCATTGGCCTCACGGGGAACCCTGAGGGTGAGTTGGCACAGTTCAGTGAGGTAGTGTTGAGCACCGGAAACCCCAAGGAGGTTTGTCCCTTAGGCCTTACTCCTACTACCTCCACCACCGTAATGACCATAGTTGGAGATATACTGGTGGTACTGATGATGGAGAAGATCAACTTCACCAAAGAAGAGTATTCAAAAAGGCACCATAGTGGCTATTTGGGAGATAAGGCAAGGTTGAAGTGAATTATTTTATAGATGAATAATCTTATGGTCTGATCTGACTCCCTTAACTTAATTCTTAGGTACTTAACACTGGTAATTATATGAGCAGGCCTGAAGACAACAAGCTTTATAATAGGTTGGGATTGTTTAGAAAAATGTTTTTTCAATTAAGTATTGAAGAGGAACAATTTAAGCTTTGGTTTAAGGAAAATGTTGGAACAAGAACTAATTTGTGGGGGCTTAGTAACCATAATAAGAAGTTTCATGGACTCCGCACGGGATCTAGATTTACGATGCACAAACCAAGTGGTATGAAGAGCCTCAATAACTTTTCAATTGCGCACGGTAAGTATAAAAAGGATAATGAAGGCCTTCAAGTGGATATTATTGCCTTTATTCCTATACATATCTTTTTGTTTTTCTATTCAACGGTATTGTTGATTTCGCTAATATTTGTTTTTTCTTCTTTAGGCCAACCTATACCATGGCCCATATTTGTGGGTTTCTTTTCTTTTATCGTTTTCTTTCTTTTCTGGGTTTACTGGAATCTCAAGAAAAGTATAAACGGATTAGTTCGTGCTCTGGAGAAGGAGTTTTCGAAAGTTTGATTTGCAGAGATTCAGACTCTGCGTTTCTCTATGGCTGGGTGAATAACACCTACGATTGCTTTTATCCACAAACTATGCCCCTTGCCCATGGATGGCGAAGACCCAATATCTCTCAGTTCTCTTCAGCACTTTCAATTGGAAAAAACTTTTCAACTACCCCGCCTTTCAGGCACCCCTTCGGCCTCGAAGGGGAATACGTTGGGTTCATTTCACTAATTGTACTTCAAAATGCTGTAGCGAGCGATTCCCCTTCTGGATAGATGGGGTGTCTCGGCTTAGCTGAGACGGGGTAGTTGAGTTATGTTTGAATCAATATTCATTCAATAACCTTCATTACCCCCCTCTTCGACTGATATTTCATTCATCAGCATTCATTTCTTCAGATATTATACATACCTTTGAATGCTTATTCATGCATTAACCTAAAATATAATGCTCTATGAATGATACTTCATACAATGATTGGACTTCCATGAGTGATGCTGCTTTACTGGAAACTATTGGCAAGTTTGTGCAGCACCATCGGTTGAACCAAAATAAATCGCAAACTGAAGTGGCAGATGCTGCTGGTATAAGCCGCTCTACCCTTAGCCTTATGGAGCGGGGTGAGAAAACCGTATTGAGCAGTCTACTGAAAGTATTAAGGGTGCTGGATGTACTTCATGTGATGGATGCCTTCAGCGTAAGCGAGGAAATAAGCCCCATTGAATACGCCAAACTGCAAAAGAACAAAAGGCAGCGCGCCAGTGGCAAAAGCAACGAAACCCCTAAAGAAGACTTAGGATGGTAGATGTAGCTGAAGTAAAAATATGGGGGCAACTGGCCGGGGCAGTTCGCTGGGACGCAACCCGGGAACTGGCAGTATTTCAATATGCCAAGTCTTTTTTGGCTAAGGGCCACGACCTCTCCCCTATCAAAATGCCACTAAGCAGCGGAGATCGCATCTACAGTTTCCCTGAATTGCGAAAAGGCAAGGACGAAGAAGTTGCCACGTTTAAGGGGCTGCCAGGCCTTTTGGCCGACTCCCTGCCCGATAAGTACGGTAACCGCTTGATTAATATTTGGCTGGCACAAAATGGCCGTCCGCCCAACAGCATGAACCCCGTTGAGCAACTTTGCTTTATTGGTGGCCGCGGAATGGGAGCCATAGAATTTGAACCTACCCAGCTACAGCCCAGCAAACAAACCTTTTCGGTTGAGATGAAAACTCTGGTGGATGTTGCTAAAAAAATGCTGGCCGAGCGCGAAGGTTTTGATGTGAATATTCAAAAGGACGAGCAAAAAGCCATGACGGAAATATTAAAAATTGGGACTTCTGCCGGTGGAGCTCGCCCCAAGGCTGTAATAGCTTATAACAAAAAAACCGGAGAAGTTCGCTCCGGGCAAACCATTGCCCCTAAAGGATTTGAGCATTGGTTGCTGAAGTTGGATGGCGTAAGCGATGCCCAATTTGGCGAAAGCCTGGGCTACGGACGCGTGGAGTACGCATACCACCTTATGGCCGTGGATTGCCAGATTGAAATGATGGAATGCGACCTTTTACAGGAAAATGGCCGTGCACACTTTATGACAAAGCGTTATGACCGTGAGGGAAACGACATCAAGCATCATGTGCAAACGTTCTGCGGTATTCAGCACTTTGATTACAACCACCTGTACAGCTATAGTTATGAGCAGCTTTTCCAAACCATGCGCATATTAAGGCTCACCTACCCTGAGGCTGAGCAGATGTTTCGCAGAATGGTGTTTAATGTAATGGCCACCAATTATGATGACCACACCAAGAACTTCTCTTTTATGCTAAAGCAAAATGGAAAGTGGCAACTCACTCCGGCCTATGATGTTTGCTACTCCTACGACCCTACCAATGTGTGGGTAAATCAGCATACACTAAGCATTAACGGCAAACACAAGGACTTAACAAAAGCTGACCTGATGACGATTGCCAAGGCCAACAGCATTAATAAAGGCGAGAAGATTATTGAAGAAATTAAAACGGTGGTTACAAATTGGATGGATTACGCCAATAGGGTAAACGTATCTGAAAGACTGAAAAACAGGATTAATGATAATTTGGTGGCCCATAAATTTGGGACATAAACCTTTGCCCAGAGATTCATTCCTTTGCACCTGAAATACAACATAGATGAAATTCACACTTATAGCCGGCCCTTGCGCCATTGAAGATAAAGAAACCGCACTCCATATTGGCAGAACTGTAAAGGCCATTTGCGATGAACTTGATATCCGATACATTTTTAAAGGCAGTTACCGCAAGGCTAACCGTTCTCGCCTGGATAGTTTTACAGGAATTGGAGATGAAAAGGCCCTGACCATACTTAAAGAAGTTGGTGAAGAGTTGGGCGTAGAAACCATTACTGACATCCACGAAAGCCATGAAGCGGCCACTGTGGCCAAATATGTTGATCATATTCAGATTCCGGCATTTCTTTGTCGCCAAACGGAATTACTTATTGCGGCAGGCGAAACCGGAAAAGGCATCAATATTAAAAAGGGGCAGTTTTTATCACCAGAGGCCATGCAATTTCCGATAGAGAAAGTGCAAAGCACCGGAAACTCCAATGTGTGGGTATGCGAGCGCGGGGTAACCTTTGGCTATTCGGACCTCGTGGTGGATGCTACTTCTATCTACAGATTAAAGGCGCACGGTGTACCTGTAATTATGGATTGTACCCATTCTGTACAAAAGCCCAATAGAACCGAAGGGGTAACAGGTGGCGACCCAACATTAATTGAAACTATCGCTCTTTCGGCTGCGGCTACTGGTGCTGATGGTTTTTTTATAGAAACCCATCCTGATCCTAAATCAGCGAAAAGCGACCCACACACCATGTTGCAATTGGATAAACTGCGTCCTATTCTTGAAAAAACCATGAAAATAAGAAAGGCACTTAATGACTGATATAAACCAATTCCGTGAAAACCTGGATTATCTCCTTGCCAAAGGATTAATTCAAAATATACCCACAAGTGCCAGCGAGTTGGAAGGCCTGATGCAGGTGGCTGCTGAAACCTCTATTCCACTGGAACACTTGCTGAAAAAGGATTTGGCTAAGCGGGAGGCAATAAGGAACCGTGATATAAAGATGCTCATCATGGACTGTGATGGGGTTTTAACCGATGGCGCCATGATTTTCAGTAAAAATGGGGACGAGATAAAACGCTTTAACGCCAAAGATGGACAAGGCATAAAACTCTTCCGCCATCAGGGTAAACTTACCGGAATTATTAGTGCCGGAATAAGCACAGGCCTTG